>NZ_JBEZWN010000003.1:0-186160 GCF_040637495.1 Streptomyces sp. NPDC029044 | reverse complement strand
TCCAGGCCCGCACCAGACACAGCGGGTCAGGCCCGCACCAGCCGTCGGGGCGCAGGCTCGCGTCAGGCGACGGAGGCGCAGGCTCACACCAGCCGCTGGGGGGCCAGGCCCGCACCAGCCGCCGGGGAGCGCAGGATCGCGTCAGACGCCATGCGCCATGCGCCACACGTCAGATGCCAGACGCTGGAGCCCCACGCCTTCGCAGGCGTCCGCAGCGCAGAGGCGCAGAGGCGTCAGCGCTTGCGGCGTCGGCCCCTCCCCCCGCGCGCCGGGACCGCGGAGGCCTCCAGGGCGGGTTCCGTGCCGGGCCGGTCGGCCGAGACCACCAGCGCCGCCAGGGCCGTGGTGACCGGCACCGAGGCGACCAGGCCGATCGAACCGACCAGCGTGCGCACGATCTCCTCCGCGACCAGCTCGCTGTTGGCGACCGTACCCACACTGCTCTGCGCGATCGAGAACAGCAGCAGCAGCGGCAACGCGGCACCCGCGTAGGCGAGGACGAGCGTGTTGACGACCGAGGCGATGTGGTCGCGGCCGATCCGGATGCCCGCACGGTAGAGCCCGCGCCACCCCATCGACGGGTTGGCCTCGTGCAGCTCCCAGACCGCCGAGGTCTGGGTGACCGTCACGTCGTCGAGCACACCCAGTGAGCCGATGATGATGCCGGCGAGCAGCAGACCGCTCATGTCGATCGTCGGGTAGAGACCGTGGATCAGACCGGTGTTGTCATCGGTGTTGCCGGTGAGCGCGGCCCAGTCGATGAACACCGAGCCGAGGATGCCGATCAGCAGCAACGAGATGAGGGTGCCCAGCACCGCCACGGATGTCCGGGCGGACAGACCATGGCAGAGGTACAGGGCGATGAGCATGATGGCGCTCGCTCCCACCACCGCCACGACCAGCGGGTTCGAGCCCTGCAGGATCGCGGGCAGGATGAAGAAGTTGAGCACCATGAAGCTGATGGCCAGCGAGATCAGTGCCATGACACCCCGCAGCCGCCCGACGACCACGACGGCGACGGCGAAGATGCCGGCGAGCAGAGCCATGGGCAGCCGACGGTTGACGTCGGTGACCGAGTACTGCAGGTCCTTCGGCGCCGAGGGCTCGTAGGCGACGACGACCTTCTGGCCCTCGTGCAGCTGCCGGGACTGGTCGGGCTGGACGATCTCGGTGAACGTACGGCCCTTGTCGTCGCCGCTGTCGACCCGGATCGTCGCCCGCTTGCAGGTGCCCTGCTCCTGCTGCACCGCGGAGGAACCCTCCGCGGTGGAGGTGTCGCCGGTCGGCGGAACGCCCGAAGCGCCGGCCTCCTTGCAGCTCACCTCGACCACCTTGGTGACCGTGGCGTCCTGCGTCTGCCGGTCGAAGCCGACGCCGGTGCGCTCGTGAGCCGGGGCGCCGCCCGGCCACAGCACGACGAGACCGACCAGCACCGCCGCGGCGAACGGGATCAGGACCGCCGCGATGACCTTGCGCAGGTGCAGGGAGACGGGCGCGGCCGGCCCGTGGCTGTGCGAATGCCCGTGCCCGCCGCCCGGCGCGGAACCGTGACCGTCGCCTCCGCCACGGCCATTGCCGTCACCGGAACCGTGACCGTCACCTCCGCCACGGCCGCTGCCGTCAGCGCCACCGTGCTCGTGTCCGCCACGGCCATTGCTGTCACCGGAGCCGTGACCGTGGCCATGTCCGTCGCCGCCACCGGAACCAGCAGGGCCGTGCCCCGGTCCCCGCCCGCCCGTGGGAGCGCCATGACCACCGTGAGAACCGGCACCCGGGCCGCCACCGAAGCCCGGTCCGTACTCACCGCCGCCCGAGGGACCGAAGCGCCCGTCACGCCCGTATCCGGGCCCGGGGCCCTGCCGGCCGGCTTGCCCCTGCCGGCCTCCGGCGGCGAAATCATGGCCGTCACCACGGCCGTTGCCGTTTCCGGCGCCGGATCCGCGGGGCGGCTCGGGCGGTGGGTAGGGGGGACGCTGCGTCGTGGTCACCGACCGATCATCGCAAGAACGAGGGGGGCCCTCTGTTCACCGCGCCAGAATTGCCGCTAGCGTGGAGGCACCTTTTGTACACGCGGGAGCTCGGAGCACCGGGCTGAGAGGGCGCTGACCTCCGTCCCAGCGATGTTTCACATGAAACATCGCCGGAGTCGAGTGATGTTTCACACGAAACGTCGCCGGACGGAAACCGCTGCGTCGACCGCCGAACCTGTTACCGGGTAATGCCGGCGTAGGGAGTAGGTCTGATGACCAACAAGGACGCACGCACGCCTGCCTCCGTTCAGGACGAGAAGTCCGAGGAGGCCGGGAAGTCCATCGGCTGGCACAAGGCGTACATCGAGGGCACCCGCCCCGACCTGCGCGTGCCGGTCCGTCAGGTGCACCTCACGAACGGCCAGTCGGTCACGCTGTACGACACGTCGGGCCCGTACACCGATCCGCTCGTCGACACCGACGTCCGCAGGGGCCTGTCGCCGCTGCGCGAGAACTGGATCATCGCCCGCGGCGACACCGAGGAGTACGCGGGCCGCCCCGTCCGTCCCGAGGACGACGGCATCAAGCACACCTCGCCCCGCGGCGGCCTCCGCAACCTGGACGCCGTCTTCCCCGGCCGGCCCCGCCTGCCGCGCCGTGGCAGGGAGGGCCAGGCCGTCACGCAGCTCGCGTACGCCCGCCGGGGAGAGATCACGCCCGAGATGGAGTACGTCGCCATCAGGGAGAACGTGGCTCCCGAGGATGTGCGCGACGAGATCGCCGCAGGGCGGGCCGTGCTGCCGGCCAACGTCAACCACCCGGAGATCGAGCCGATGATCATCGGCAAGCGGTTCCTGGTGAAGGTCAACGCCAACATCGGCAACTCGGCCGTGACGTCCTCCATCGAGGAGGAGGTCGAGAAGATGACCTGGGCGACCCGCTGGGGCGCCGACACGGTCATGGACCTGTCCACCGGCCGCAACATCCACACCACGCGCGAGTGGGTCCTGCGCAACTCCCCCGTCCCCATCGGCACCGTGCCGCTCTACCAGGCACTGGAGAAGGTCGACGGCAGGGCCGAGGAACTGACCTGGGAGATCTACAAGGACACGGTCATCGAGCAGGCCGAGCAGGGCGTGGACTACATGACGGTCCACGCGGGCGTTCGCCTGGCGTACGTGCCGCTGACCGCGAACCGCAAGACCGGCATCGTCTCCCGCGGCGGCTCGATCATGGCCGCCTGGTGCCTCGCACACCACAAGGAGTCGTTCCTGTACGAGAACTTCGAGGAACTCTGCGAGATCCTCGCCGCGTACGACGTCACGTACTCGCTGGGGGACGGCCTGCGGCCCGGATCGATCGCGGACGCCAACGACGAGGCGCAGTTCGCGGAGCTGCGCACACTCGGGGAACTCAACCGGATCGCGAAGCGTTTCAACGTACAGACCATGATCGAGGGCCCGGGCCACGTCCCGATGCACAAGATCAAGGAGAACATCGACCTTCAGCAGGAGATCTGCGATGAAGCTCCGTTCTATACGCTCGGCCCGCTGACCACGGACGTCGCGCCGGCGTACGACCACATCACCTCCGGCATCGGTGCCGCGATGATCGCCTGGTGGGGCACGGCGATGCTCTGCTACGTCACGCCCAAGGAGCACTTGGGCCTGCCGAACCGTGACGACGTCAAGACCGGCGTCATCACCTACAAGATCGCCGCCCACGCAGCCGATCTCGCCAAGGGACACCCGGGTGCGCAGGAGTGGGACGACGCGCTGTCCGACGCCCGTTTCGAGTTCCGGTGGGAGGACCAGTTCAACCTGGCCCTCGACCCGGACACGGCACGGGAGTTCCACGACGAGACCCTGCCCGCCGAGCCCGCCAAGACGGCTCACTTCTGCTCGATGTGCGGTCCCAAGTTCTGCAGCATGAAGAT
This sequence comes from Streptomyces sp. NPDC029044, assembly GCF_040637495.1. Taxonomy (NCBI): domain Bacteria; kingdom Bacillati; phylum Actinomycetota; class Actinomycetes; order Kitasatosporales; family Streptomycetaceae; genus Streptomyces; species Streptomyces sp. NPDC029044. The sequence goes on along the minus strand of NZ_JBEZWN010000003.1, from coordinate 182,254 downwards.
CTCGCAGGACATCCGCCGTGAACACGGCGGCACACGGACCGAGATCGAGGAGGGCATGGCCCTGAAGTCGAAGGAGTTCGCGGCGAGCGGGAACCGCGTGTACCTGCCCATCGCGGACTGACCCGGCCGCGCACAGGCCCGGGGGCCGATGGTCCCCCGGCCTGTGGGTCCGCCCGCTCGAATCCGCAGCTCGGACGGGCTCCGGCGAGTGCTACTCCGGCTGGTGCTCCGGCCCTCCGAAGTCCGGGCTGGTGTAGTCCGGGCTGCTGAAGCTGGGGCGCGAGCCGCGGTCGCCGTCGTCCGGGCTGGTGAACCCCGGGCGGCCGTAGCCGAGGTGCGGCATGCGGCTGACCGGCGTGGGCGAGGGCGTGTGGTGCAGTGCTGCCGCCGCGCCGGGGTCGACGAGGGCCTCCCGCAGGAAGGGCAGGATGCCGCGTTCCAGCAGGGCCTCGTGCCAGGCCTCCTTGGCCTGGGCCACCTCGCCCTGCAGTTCGCCGTACGGTCCGCCTTCGGCCGAGGGCTTGTTCCGCAGGGCCGTGAGCAGCAGTCCCACCGCGGCTACGAGGATCGCCACCGCGGTCACGGCGCCGAACACCCAGCCCGTGGTGAGCATGGTCCGGGCGAAGCCCTGATCCGGGTCGATCATCCGCAGGATGTAACCGACGAGCAGGAAGATCGCCGCGGCCGTTCCGGCGAGGACGGGCGCGAGGACGGCGACGACGGCGACGGCGCCCGCGCCGGCGGTCTCGGCGACCCCTCCCATGGCGGTGACGAGTCCCGAGGCGCCCGCGGGCTCGGCGGAACCGGATTCGCGCACGGCCTGCGAGCCGGCCGACGCCGGCTGTCGCAGTTCGTCGCGGACCTTGACGTAGTGCTGGTACTCGGCCGACGCCGCCGCCGTGATGAGTGCGGTCGCGTTCAGCGCCATGGTGCGCAGTTGTTCGGGGTTGAGCCGCTGACCGACAGCGGCCAGTTCGGGACGGTGTGGTGCGGAGCGCAGCGCCTCATCGAGGATCCGCTCGTATTCCTGGCGGTCCTCGCTCAGCAGGTGCTGCGGAACGCTGTTCATGTGCATCCCCCGATGCTCCGTAGGGCTTGGGGCTCGGCATGCTGACGAGCCGTCGGGCAGAAACGGAGGGGAGCCTGCTACGGATAAGCCGATGGTAGAGCGGTGACGGTATGCGGTGACAGGGGGTTTACCGAAATTGACCCGTCACCGGCCCGGTCCTCCGAAGGGGAACGCCTGCCCGGTGAACGTTCACGTATCCAGCGGCAGTTGCTCGACCAGTAGCTTTCCGGCCATGGTCACGCCACCGTCCATCGCGATGGCGAGGCCGTCGGCGTAGACGTGCGGTCCCTCGATCACGGGGTCGCGGTTGTCCTCGTCGTCCTCGGAGCCGACCTCGCCCAGCAGATACGGAATCGGGCTGTGCCCGTGAACGATGCGGGTGCCCCCGTACGTATCGAGCAGGGAGCGCACGGCGTCAGCGCCGCCCTCGTCGCGGAAGGAGAACCGCTTGGTGAACTTGCGGAACAGGTCCCAGACCTCGTCCGCGTCGTTGCGGGTGATCGTCTCGCGGACGGTGTCGTTGACCTCTTCGATGGAGCGGCCGTAGTCGAGGTAGGCGGTGGTGTCGGAGTGGACGAGCAGGTGCCCGTCGACCTCCTCGATGGCGTCAAGACGCGACATCCACTGAAGGTGGTGGTCCTGGAGGCGGTCCATGTCCGTCTTCTGGCCGCCGTTGAGGAGCCACGCCGCCTGGAAGGTGGCGGTGCCCGCGCCGGAGTTGATGGGGGTGTCGCCGAACCGCTTGGCACCGAGCAGCAGCAGCTCGTGGTTGCCCATGAGCGCCTTGCAGTAGCCGCCGGCCGCGGCCGCCTCGGCGGACAGCCGCATCACGAGGTCGATGACGCCGATGCCGTCCGGTCCGCGGTCGGTGAAGTCGCCGAGGAACCACAGCCGGGCGGTGCCCGCGCACCAGTTTCCGGCGGCGTCGAGCAGGCCCTTCTCCTGGAGGGCCGACACCAGCTGGTCGAGGTAGCCGTGCACGTCACCCACGACGTACAGCGGGCCCTGCCCGGTGGTGGCCTGCGGGGCGGCGGCGTTCTCGGGGTCCACGGTCACCTGGACAGTGTCACCCCGGTTGATGACGGGAAGGTCGCGCTCGGTCGGCGTGTACCCCTCGGGATAGGCCTCCTCGGGCGGCGGAGCGACGTCACCGGGGTGGACGCTGTGGACGTACGGACCGGTCTCGTGGACGTACGCGGGCACCCGGAAGTCGCGCAACGTCGCCGTCCGCTCCACCTCGGGTCCCTGACCGGCCCCCTGAGTCATCGACCCCTCCACCATCGCGCCGCATTGCACCGCATCGGACTGCCTGGTCGTAGCGGCCCGCGGGTGTCGTGGGCCCATCATAGGAATGCGGATCGCGCCATGTGATGACCCAGGGGTGGTGAATCAGAGCAGGAGTCCAGTTCACCGCGGCTTTCGCCCCGATTGGGCCGGGCTTTGACCACCGTGTGACCGCCCTCGCTCTTCTGCTCTTCGCGAGAACGATCCCTTCTCTCCGGGGGACCGGCCCTGTTTCTCCCCAGGAGTACGACCTTCCCTCTACCCGCGGACGGGACCTACGTCTCCTCGGGCGATCGCGGCGGGCTGACCGTCGTGCGCGGCGAGCGTCGCTGGGACGAGGTGCGCACGATCAGCTCCGTCGGTATCACCTGCTCCACCGGCCGGTCGGATTCCACTCCCTCGATGGCGTCGATGAGGAGCTGCACCACCGCCGTGCCGATGCGTCGGGGCTTGAGGGAGAGCGTGGTGATCGGCGGCTCGGTGTTGGCGTACACGGTGGACTCGCTACAGCAGACCAGCAGCAGGTCGTCCGGGACGCGCAGGCCGTAGCGGCGGGCCGCGGCGAGCAGGTCGGTGCCGTTCGGGTCGAACAGTCCGTAGACCGCGTCGGGCCGGTCGGGCCGGGCGAGCAGCCGGTCGGCGGCCACGGCTCCCGCGCACGGATCGTGCGCCGGGTAGGCCTCGTACACCGGATCCTGGCCCACCCGCTCGCACCAGCGCAGGTAGGCCGTGGTCGACAGATGGGTGTACGTGTCCGTCGACGTGCCGGTCAGCAGGCCGATGCGGCGGGCGCCGGCGTCGGCCAGGTGGTCGAGGATGCCGAGGACGGCGGCCTCGTGGTCGTTGTCGACCCAGGCGGTGACCGGCAGTGCGCCGGCCGGGCGCCCGTCGGAGACGACCGGCAGACCCTGCCGGACGAGTTCGCTGACGACCGGGTCCTGGTCGGAGGGGTCGATGACGACGGTGCCGTCCAGGGCGACGTTCGACCACACGTCGTGGCGGGAGGTCGCGGGCAGGATGACGAGGGCGTAGCCGCGGGCGAGCGCGGCGGAGGTGGCGGCCCGCGCCATCTCCGCGAAGTACGCGAACTCCGTGAAGGTGAAAGGTTCATCCCCGTACGTGGTGACGGTCAGGCCGATGAGTCCCGACTTGCCGGTACGGAGGGTCCGGGCGGCGGCCGAGGGGCGGTAGCCCAGCCGGTCGGCGACCTCGCGGACATGGCGCCGGGTGGCGTCCGGGAGCCGGCCCTTGCCGTTGAGGGCGTCGGAGACGGTTGTGATGGAGACTCCGGCTGCGGCGGCCACGTCTCTGATGCCCGCCCGACCCGGCCTGCTGCCTCGCCGTGAGGTTTCCGCGCGGCTCACCTGGTGCTTCCCTGCTGCTGTCATGGCGAGCCGATAGTAGGGCTCATGCGGTGGGGTAGTGCGGACGCATATGCACGCGTTGACAGGCACGTTTCTGCATGATCATTTAACAGTAATTGCTTTGGAAACAAAGGGTGTTGAGCGCTCTCATGGCAGTACGTGTCTTGTCGGCGCGCACGGGCCTGCCAAGTGGGCGAGGTTGCGAAGAGGTCTCAACTCACCTGCACGAGGGATGCGCGCCACGGCGTGCACCACCGGCGCGTAGATATATGTGAGGCGCGCCCCTGGATTCGTACGCCTTGGTGCGGTGATGCCCCTGATGCCGGTGGGACGGGGAGGACAGGGCCCGCTGCTCGGTCGTTGCTCTACGCAGCGGCGCCGAATCCTCATAAGGTGAGGAGTATTGGATGTCGGCGGCGGTCATGGGCCGCCGGTCTTCACGAGGAGGACTGCGGTGAGCGAGACGAGCCCCAAGCTGCGCGCCGAGCTGGAGGGGATCCCCACCTACAAGCCGGGCAAGCCCGCTGCGGCGGGTGGACCGGTGGCCTACAAGCTGTCCTCCAACGAGAACCCGTATCCGCCGCTGCCCGGCGTGATGGAGACCGTCACGGCGGCGGCCTGCAATTTCAACCGCTACCCGGACATGGCCTGTACGGCGCTGATGAACGAGCTGTCCGAGCGGTTCGGCGTGCCCCTCTCCCACCTGGCCACCGGTACCGGATCAGTCGGTGTCGCCCAGCAGCTGATCCAGGCCACCTCCGGCCCGGGCGACGAGGTGATCTACGCCTGGCGCTCGTTCGAGGCGTACCCGATCATCACGCAGATCAGCGGCGCGACCTCGGTCCAGGTGCCGCTGACGCCCGGCGATGTGCACGACCTCGACGCCATGGCCGACGCGATCACCGACCGGACGCGGCTGATCTTCGTCTGCAACCCCAACAACCCCACGGGCACGGTGGTGCGGCGGGCGGAGCTGGAGCGTTTCCTGGACCGGGTCCCGAGCGATGTGCTGGTGGTCCTCGACGAGGCCTACCGCGAGTTCATTCGCGATCCCGAGGTGCCGGACGGTGTCGAGCTCTACCGCGACCGGCCCAACGTGTGTGTGCTGCGGACCTTCTCGAAGGCCTACGGCCTCGCCGGCCTGCGTGTCGGGTTCGCCATCGCCCACGAACCGGTGGCCGCGGCGCTGCGCAAGACGGCTGTGCCGTTCGGCGTGAGCCAGCTCGCGCAGGAGGCGGCGATCGCCTCGATGCGGGCCGAGGACGAACTGTTCGGCCGGGTCGGCTCGCTGGTGTGCGAGCGCACGCGCGTGGTCGACGGGCTGCGCTCGCAGGGCTGGACGGTGCCCGAGACCCAGGCCAACTTCGTGTGGCTGCGGCTGGGGGAGCGTACGGTCGCGTTCGCTCAGGCGTGTGAGCAGGCGGGTGTGGTCATCCGGCCGTTCCCGGGTGAGGGTGTGCGGGTGACGGTCGGGGAGACCGAGGCGAACGACATCTTCCTGAAGGTGTCCGAAGGGTTCCGTAAGGAGTCGTAGCCCTCGCCTCTGGGGGCCGGATCAGGCTTCCAGCAGTTCCACGCGTACGGGTTCGCCGTCCCGCACTGTCGCGAGCAGACCAGGGTCGCCGTCGAGACGGCCGAGGACATTGCACGGGCTTGCGAGGCGGCACTCGTCGCCCCGTGAGATCGGCGTGGGTCCGTAGGGGAGGGCGAGGGCGTCGCCGTCGGTCCAGAAGGCGACGGTGCCCGGCTCGACGACCTCGCGGGCGCCTGTTTCACGTGAGACCGAGACTCCTGTGTCGAAGTACACCTCCTCGCCCCAGGTGCGCGCGGTCGAGACAAGGGGCAGCGCTTTGGCGAGGGCCTGGCTTGTCGGGGTGTCGTCGAGCGACGCCGTGAGATGGCCCGCGGGCCAGGAGATCCGTATCCGTAGCGGTGTCGGTGTCTGCATGCCGTCGATTCAACAATATGTTGAAGTTCACGCCAAGAGGCCTGTTGTGACCGGCGCGACAGGGGACCCCCTCCAGGGCTCGAAAGTCCGTGCTGCATAATGGCTTGTGAATGTGAACGCTTTCACAAGCGTAGGTAAGGAGCGGCGACGTGGACCTGGCTTTGGCGCCGGAGACCCTGGCGCGATGGCAGTTCGGCATCACCACCGTCTACCACTTTCTGTTCGTCCCCCTGACGATCTCCCTGGCCGCGCTCACGGCCGGTCTGCAGACGGCATGGGTGCGGACGGAGAAGGAGAAGTACCTCCGGGCGACGAAGTTCTGGGGCAAGCTCTTCCTGATCAACATCGCGATGGGCGTGGTCACCGGCATCGTGCAGGAGTTCCAGTTCGGGATGAACTGGTCGGACTACTCGCGCTTCGTGGGTGACGTGTTCGGTGCGCCACTGGCCTTCGAGGCCCTGATCGCGTTCTTCTTCGAGTCGACCTTCATCGGTCTGTGGATCTTCGGCTGGGACAAGCTGCCGAAGAGGATCCACCTGGCCTGCATATGGATGGTCTCGATCGGCACGATCCTGTCGGCCTACTTCATCCTCGCTGCCAACTCCTGGATGCAGCACCCGGTGGGCTACCGGATCAATGAGGCGAAGGGCCGGGCCGAGCTCACCGACTTCTGGCTGGTTCTGACCCAGAACACCGCGCTCGCCCAGGTCTTCCACACGCTCACCGCGGCCTTCCTGACCGGTGGCGCCTTCATGGTCGGCATCGCCGCCTTCCACCTGGTCCGCAAGAAGCACGTCCCCGTGATGAAGACCTCGCTGCGGCTGGGCCTCGTCACCGTTGTCATCGGCGGTCTCCTCACCGCGATCAGCGGTGACGTGCTCGGCAAGATCATGTACCAGCAGCAGCCGATGAAGATGGCCGCGGCCGAGGCGCTGTGGGACGGCGAGAAGCCGGCTCCCTTCTCGGTCTTCGCCGTGGGTGACGTCGACAAGGGCCACAACAAGGTAGCCATCGAGATCCCCGGCCTGCTGTCCTTCCTCGCCAAGGACGACTTCAGCTCGTACGTGCCCGGCATCAACGACGTCAACAAGGCCGAGCAGGAGAAGTACGGGCCCGGTGACTACCGGCCCAACATCCCCGTCGCTTACTGGGGCTTCCGGTGGATGATCGGCTTCGGCATGACGTCGTTCGCCATCGGCCTGGCCGGGCTGTGGCTGACCCGCAAGAAGTTCATGCTGCCGCAGCACCTGAGGGTGGGCGACGACGAGGTGCCGCATCTCGTGCTGCTGCCGAAGAAGGCGCTCGGCCCGACCCTCACCAAGTGGTACTGGCGCATCGCGATCCTCACCCTGGGCTTCCCGCTGATCGCCAGCTCCTGGGGCTGGATCTTCACCGAGATGGGCCGCCAGCCGTGGGTCGTCTACGGACTGTTCCAGACGCGTGACGCGGTCTCCCCCGGTGTCTCCCAGGCCGAGGTCATCACCTCGATGGTCGTCTTCACCACGCTGTACGCGATCCTCGCCGTCGTCGAGGTCAGGCTGCTCGTCAAGTACGTCAAGGCGGGCCCGCCGGAGCTCACCGAGGCCGACCTCAACCCGCCCACGAAGATCGGCGGCGACTCCCGTGACGCCGACAAGCCGATGGCCTTCTCCTACTAGGCCGAGGGAGCTGCACAGTCATGGAACTGCACGACGTCTGGTTCGTCCTGATCGCCGTCCTGTGGACCGGCTACTTCTTCCTGGAGGGCTTCGACTTCGGGGTAGGTGTGCTCACGAAGCTGCTCGCCCGCAACCGGCCCGAGAAGCGGGTGCTGATCAACACCATCGGCCCGGTCTGGGACGGCAACGAGGTGTGGCTGCTCTCGGCGGGCGGCGCGACCTTCGCCGCCTTCCCCGAGTGGTACGCCACACTCTTCTCCGGCTTCTACCTGCCCCTGCTGCTCATCCTCGTCTGCCTGATCGTCCGGGGCGTGGCCTTCGAGTACCGCGTCAAGCGGCCCGAGGAGAACTGGCAGCGCAACTGGGAGACGGCGATCTTCTGGGCCTCGCTGCTGCCCGCGTTCCTCTGGGGTGTGGCCTTCGCGAACATCGTCCGGGGCGTCAAGATCGACCAGGACTTCAACTACGCCGGCGGCGTCCTGGACCTGCTCAACCCGTACGCGCTGCTGGGCGGGCTGGTCACACTGTCGCTGTTCACCTTCCACGGGACGGTGTTCGTCGGGCTCAAGACGGTCGGGGAGATCCGGGAGCGGGCGCGGAAGCTGGCACTGCGCGTCGGGCTGGTGACCGCCCTGCTGGCCCTCGCCTTCCTGCTGTGGACGCAGGCCGACCGGGGTGACGGTTCGTCGCTGGTGGCGATGGTCGCGGCCGTGGTGTCGCTCCTCGTCGCCCTGGCCGCGGCACGGGCCGGGCGTGAGGGCTGGGCGTTCGCCCTGTCGGGACTCACCATCGTGGCCGCGGTGACCATGCTCTTCCTGACGCTCTTTCCGAACGTCATGCCGTCGACGCTGAACCCGGACTGGAGCCTGACGGTCACCAACGCCTCGTCCAGCCCGTACACACTGAAGATCATGACCTGGTGTGCCGGGATCGCCACTCCGGTCGTCCTGCTCTACCAGGGCTGGACGTACTGGGTGTTCCGCAAGCGGATCGGCACGCAGCACATCGCCGAGACCGTGCACTGAGGTGTGTTTCACGTGAAACCAATCGATCCGCGCCTGCTCCGTCACGCCCGTGCCACCCGGGTCTTCCTTGCGGCGGTCGTGGCTCTGGGCGCCATCGGGGCGGGGCTGGTCATCGCGCAGGCGATGCTCATCGCCGAGGTGGTGGTCGGTGCGTTCCAGCACCGCATGGCGTTGTCCGAACTCGGCACTCCCCTGATGTTGTTGGCCGCCGTCGCGGTCGGCCGGGCGCTGGTCGGCTGGCTCACCGAGCTCGCCGCGCACCGGGCGAGCGCGGCGGTGAAGTCCGAACTGCGGGGGCGGCTGCTGGAGCGTTCCGCCGAGCTGGGGCCGGGCTGGCTGAGCGGGCAGCGGACCGGTTCGCTGGTCGCCCTGGCCACCCGGGGAGTGGACGCCCTCGACGACTACTTCTCCCGGTATCTGCCGCAGTTGGGTCTCGCGGTGGTCGTCCCGGTGGCGGTACTGGCGCGGATCGTCACCGAGGACTGGGTCTCCGCGGCCATCATCGTGGGCACCCTCCCGCTCATCCCGGTCTTCATGGTGCTCATCGGCTGGGCGACCCAGTCCCGGATGGACCGTCAGTGGCAGCTGCTGTCACGGCTGTCCGGGCACTTCCTGGACGTCGTCGCGGGACTGCCGACGCTGAAGGTCTTCGGCCGGGCCAAGGCGCAGGCCGAGTCGATCCGGCGGATCACCGGCGAGTACCGGCGGGCGACCATGCGGACGCTGCGGATCGCCTTCATCTCCTCCTTCGCCCTGGAACTGCTCGCGACGATCTCGGTGGCGCTGGTCGCCGTGACGATCGGCATGCGGCTGGTGCACGGGGAGATGGACCTGTACATCGGTCTCGTCATCCTGGTCCTCGCGCCCGAGGCGTATCTGCCGTTGCGGCAGGTCGGGGCGCAGTACCACGCGGCGGCCGAGGGGCTCGCCGCCGCCGAGGAGATCTTCGAGGTCCTGGAGACGCCCGTACCGGCGTCCGGTTCGGCGGCCGTGCCGGAGGGCGCGCTGTCCTTCGAGGGCGTGACCGTCCGGTACCCGGGGCGGTCTGTGGACGCCGTCTCGGACGTGACCTTCAGCGTCGAGCCCGGCGAGACGGTCGCGCTGGTCGGGCCGAGCGGCGCCGGCAAATCGACGCTGCTGAGCGTCCTGCTGGGGTTCGTGCGACCGGACGAGGGCCGGGTGCGGGCCGGGGGAGTCGATCTCGCCGGTGCCGACCTGGAGGCGTGGCGTACCCGGATCGCGTGGGTACCGCAGCGGCCGCATCTGTACGCCGGGACGATCGCCGAGAACGTACGGCTGGCCCGGCCCGATGCAGGCGACGACGCCGTACGGCAGGCGCTGCGGGACGCCGGGGCGCTGGAGTTCGTCGACGCGCTGCCCGAGGGTGTGGACACCGTGCTCGGCGAGGACGGCACCGGGCTGTCCGCCGGGCAGCGGCAGCGGCTCGCGCTGGCCAGGGCATTCCTCGCCGACCGCCCCGTGCTGCTGCTCGACGAGCCGACAGCTGCGCTGGACGGGGCCACCGAGGCCGAGGTCGTCGCGGCGGTGCGGCGCCTCGCGGCCGGCCGGACGGTACTGCTGGTGGTGCACCGGCCGGCACTGCTGGACGTCGCGGACCGGGTCGTGGGGCTGTCCGAGCCCGAGACCTCCGCCGCTGCGGCGGTGACGTCCGCGGTGGCCCGGCGTGCCGGAACGCGGCCCGTCGAGGACGAGCCGCCCACCCCGGCCGAGGCCGTCGGGCAGCCGGCTTCGGGCGGCGTCCTCGCCCGTGTCCGCGCCATGTCCGGTGCCCGGCGCGGGCGGCTGGGACTCGCGTTGCTGCTCGGGAGCCTCGCTCTGGGGAGTGCCGTGGGGCTCATGGCCACCTCCGGCTGGCTGATCTCGCGGGCCTCGCAGCAACCGCCCGTGCTGTATCTGATGATGGCCGTCACCGCGACGCGGGCCTTCGGGATCGGCCGGGCCGTGTTCCGGTACGCCGAGCGGCTGGTGTCGCACGACGCCGTGCTGCGGATGCTGGCGGACACCCGGGTCGATGTGTTCCGCAGGCTGGAGCGGCTGGCGCCGGCCGGACTGCGCCGGGTCCGCCGGGGTGATCTGCTCTCCCGGCTGGTCGCGGACGTGGACGCGCTGCAGGACTACTGGCTGCGGTGGCTGCTGCCGGCCGGGGCGGCCGTCGTCGTGTCGGCCGCGTCGGTCGGCTTCACGGCATGGCTGCTGCCCGAGGCCGGTGCGGTGCTCGCGGCCGGGCTCCTGGCGGCGGGGGTCGGCGTGCCGCTGATCACCGGCGCGGTGGCCCGGCGGGCCGAGCACAGGCTGGCGCCCGCCCGCGGGGTGCTCGCGACGCGGGTGGCCGATCTGCTCACCGGCACCGCGGAGCTGACCGTCGCCGGTGCGCTGCCCGCGCGGAGCGCCCAGGCCCGCGAGGCCGACCGGGCGCTCACCCGGATCGCCTCACGCGCCGCCACCGCCACGGCCCTCGGCGACGGTCTCACCGCGCTGATCTCCGGACTGACCGTCACGGCCGCCGCCCTGGCCGGTGCGCAGGCGGTCGCCGCAGGGCGGCTGGACGGAGTGACCATGGCCGTCGTCGTCCTGACTCCCCTCGCCGCCTTCGAGGCCGTGCTCGGGCTGCCGTCGGCCGTGCAGTACCGGCAGCGCGTGCGCCGCAGCGCGGAGCGGGTGTACGAGGTGCTGGACGCCCCGGAGCCCGTGAGGGAGCCGGAGCGGCCCCGGCAGGCGCCCGCTTCACCCTTCCCGGTTGTGCTCGCAGGGCTCACCGCCCGGTACGCCGGGCAGGAGCGGGACGCGCTCGCCGGGCTCGACCTGACCCTCGACGAGGGCCGCCGCATCGCCGTGGTCGGACCCTCCGGCTCCGGCAAGACCACGCTGGCGCAGGTGCTGCTGCGGTTCCTCGACGCGGAGGCCGGTTCGTACGTGCTGGCGGGCGTGGACGCCTACGCGCTGCGCAGTGACGACGTACGAGGGCTCGTCGGGCTGTGTGCGCAGGACGCGCACCTCTTCGACAGCTCGCTGCGCGAGAACCTGCTGCTCGCCAGGAAGGACGCCACCGAGGACCACCTGCGCGCCGCGCTGCACCGCGCCAGGCTCCTGGACTGGGCCGAAAGTCTGCCCGACGGCCTCGACACGCTCGTGGGCGAGCACGGGGCGCGTCTGTCGGGAGGCCAGCGACAGCGTCTGGCACTGGCCCGGGCGCTGTTGGCCGACTTCCCCGTCCTGGTGCTGGACGAGCCCGCGGAACACCTCGATCTGCCGACCGCCGACGCGCTCACCGCTGATCTGCTGGCGGCGACCGAGGGCCGGACGACGCTGCTCATCACGCACCGGCTGGCGGGCCTCGAAGCGGTAGACGAGGTGATCGTGCTGGACCGGGGGCAGGTGGCCCAGCGCGGTTCCTACGCGGCGCTGCTGGCGATGGAGGGGCCGTTGCGGGAGATGGCCGAGCGGGAGGCGGCGTCGCAGCCGGCGGCGGGAGTGCGGTAGCCACCGGGACCGGTGTGCACTGGGCCGTTCGGCGCAGCCGGTCCCCCAGCCGTACGACGTGAACAGGACCGGGCCCGCAGTGCTGGGCGACGATCGCTGACATGCGCTCATATCGCCGCCATCGGCTAGTGGTTCCGGTCCTGCTGTGCGCACTGACCGTGCTCGCGGCCCGGCCGACGGCGGCGCCCGGGGAACCCGGGAGCGGCACCGGGACCGGCGCGGGCGAGGGCCTCAGCGCCGAGGTGGCGCGGCTGTACGAGGAGGCCGCGGTGGCGACACAGCAGTACGAGGCCGGCCGCGAGGAGGCCGAGAGCCAGCGCGCCGAAGCGCAGCGGGCGGAGGAACTCCTGGACACGCAGCGGCGGCACATCGCCGCCCTGCACGAGGACCTGGGCCGGATCGCCCGGGCGCAGTACCGAACCAGCGGTGGCCTCCCGGTGGCCGCGCACATGATCCTCGCCGACAGCCCCGACGGCCTGATGCGAGGTCAGCACGCCTTCTCACAGGCGCACCTCGCCGTGAACAACGCCATCTCCAGGAACCAGCGCGCCGAGGCACGGCTGGCGGCGGACGAGGCCAGGGCCGCGGAACGGTGGGAGGTGCTGGAAAAGCGCAATCTCCAACTCGCCGGGCTGAAGGCGGACATCGAGCAGAAGCTGGAGACGGCACGCTCACGGCTCCAGGGGGAGGCGGACGCCGCGGTCGCGGCCGGGGCGTGCCGCGGAGCCGTCCGGCTCGACCAGCCGGAGACGGGGTTCACCGACGGCGACTGGGTCGCGCCGGTCGAGACGTACGAACTGTCCGCGTCCTACGGCAGCGGTGGTGCGCGATGGTCCAGTCGGCACACCGGTCAGGACTTCGCGGTGCCGATCGGCACACCGGTGCGGGCCGTGGGTGCGGGCAGGGTCGTGAAGGTGTCCTGCGGCGGCCCCTTCGGCATGGAGATCGTGCTCAAGCACGCGGGCGGCTACTACACGCAGTACGCCCATCTCGCTTCGCTCGCGGTCGACCAGGGGGAGCACGTCAGCCCGGGCCAGTGGATCGGCCAGTCGGGAACCACGGGCAACTCCACCGGGCCACACCTGCACTTCGAGGCCCGAGTCACTCCGGAGACGGGCTCGGCGGTGAACCCGGTGTCGTGGCTGGCGGCGCGCGGGGTGTCCCTCTGAGACACCCCGGCCCCGGTGACTACGGCAGTTCCGTCAGCAACTGCTCGATCACGACCGCCACCCCGTCCTCGTTGTTCGCGACCGTCCGGCCCGAGGCGGCGGCGATCACGTCCGGGTGGGCGTTGCCCATCGCGTACGACCGGCCCGCCCAGGTCAGCATCTCGACGTCGTTCGGCATGTCGCCGAAGGCGACGACCTGCTCGTGCGAGATGCCGCGCTCGGCGCAGCACAGGGCGAGGGTGCTGGCCTTGGACACTCCGGGGCCGCTGATCTCGAGCAGGGCGCTGGGGCTGGAGCGGGTGACGTTGGCACGGTCGCCAATGGCGAGGCGGGCCAGGGTCAGGAAGGCGTCGGGGTCGATCTCGGGGTGGTAGGCGAGGATCTTCAGCACCGGCTCCGCGGCGGCCGGGTGGTCCGGGCCCAGCAGTTCCTCGGCCGGGGCGAGGCTGTCCGGTATCTCCATGTGCAGCTTCGGGTACGCCGGCTCCTGGTAGAAGCCGTACGTCTGCTCCACCGCGTACACGGTGCCCGGCGCCGCGTCGCGCAGCAGGCGTACGGCGTCCAGGGCGTTCTCCCTGGCCAGCTCCCGCACCTTCACGAACCGGTGGGCGCCCGGGCCGCCGTGCAGGTCGACCACGGCGGCGCCGTTGCCGCAGATGGCCAAGCCGTGGCCGTGCACGTGGTCGCTGACGACGTCCATCCAGCGGGCCGGGCGGCCCGTGACGAAGAAGACCTCGATGCCCGCCGCCTCGGCGGCGGCCAGCGCGGCGACCGTGCGCGGGGACACCGACTTGTCGTCGCGCAGCAGGGTGCCGTCGAGGTCGGTGGCGATCAGCCGCGGCGGGAGGGTCTCGGCCGCGGTCTCGGGCTGTCGGGTCGCTGAGGTCACCCGGCCATTGTCCCGCACATGCCTGCACGGGCGTGCGGGGCTCCGCACAGGTGAGTGGATACCGCCCTGATACCGCCCTGACCAGAGGCTCCCCTGCCCGTCCGTCGACGCTCAGCGCAGCTGCGCCGGCGCCTCCATCGCGATCTGCTCGAAGACCTTCTCCTCCGTCGCGAACGGCGAGTCGGCGATCGGCCAGTGGATCACGATCTCCGTGAAGCCCAGCTCCGCATGCCGTCCGGCGAAGTCCACGAACGCGTTCAGGGACTCCAGCGGGCCGTTTCGGTCCGGTGTGAAGCCGGTGAGCAGGATCCGGTCGAGGCCGGTCATGTCCCGGCCGACCTCGGCACAGATGTCGTCGAGCCTCTCCGCCTGCCCGCGAATGGCCTGAATCGACTGTTCGGGCGTGCCGTTCTCGAACAGTTTCGGGTCGCCGGTGGTCACCCACGCCTGGCCGAACCGGGCGGCGAGCCGCATGCCCCGCGGACCGGTCGCGGCCACCGCGAACGGCAGCCGGGGCCGCTGCACACAGCCGGGGATGTTCCGGGCCTCGTGGGCGGAGTAGTAGTCACCCTCGTACGACACGGCGTCCTCGCTGAGCAGCCGGTCGAGCAGCGGGACGAACTCGGCGAAGCGGTCCGCTCGCTCGCGCGGTGTCCACGGCTCCTGGCCGAGCGCGGTGGCGTCGAAGCCCGAGCCGCCCGCGCCGATGCCCAGGGTGACCCGCCCTCCGGAGATGTCGTCGAGGGAGATCAGCTCCTTGGCGAGCGTCACGGGGTGCCGGAAGTTCGGGGAGGTCACCAGGGTGCCCAGCCGCAGCCGGTCGGTGACGCTCGCGGCGGCCGTGAGGGTCGGCACCGCGCCGAACCACGGGCCGTCCCGGAAGGTGCGCCAGGACAGGTGGTCGTAGGTGTAGGCGGTGTGGAAGCCGAGCTGCTCCGCGCGCGTCCAGGCCGCGCGGCCGCCTTCGTGCCAGCGGCGGTACGGGAGGATCACGGTGCTCAGGCGCAGACTCATGAGATCGAGCCTAAGGGAGGCCGGTGGGCCGCCCGTGTTTCACGTGAAACCAGTCACCCTGAGTGTCCGGTCACACCACTCGGTCAGTGCGGCCCGGGGAAGCGCAGGTAGTGCGGCGGGACGGCCTGGGTGAGCCACACTCCGTTGGCGCTGACGTGGAAGACGTGGCCGTCGGCGTGCATCGCGGACGCGTCCACTCCGAGTACGACCGGCTGCCCGCGGCGGGCTCCCACGCGGGTCGCCGTATCCCGGTCGGGCGAGAGATGCACGGCGTGCCGGTTCATCGGACGGAGACCTTCGGCCCGGATCGCATCCAGGTTGCGGGCGACGGTGCCGTGGTAGAGGTGCGCGGGCGGGGTCGCCGACGCCAGCCCGAGGTCGACGTCCACGCTGTGGCCCTGGCTGGCGCGGATCCGGGTGCCCTCGACGGCGAAACGCCGCTTGTCGTTGGTGGCGACGACATGGTCCAGTTCGTCGCGGGTGAACCGGAAGCCGTGCGCGGTGGCTGCGGCGATCAACGTGTCGATCTCGACCCAGCCGGCCTCGTCGAGCGTGAGCCCGATGCGTGCGGGCTGGTGGCGCAGATGCTTCGACAAGTACTTCGACACCTTCACGGTGCGTCTTTCGTCCATCTCCCCAGGGTGCGGGAGAGATGCGCATCACGCGATCGAGTTTCACCCCGGCGGTTTGATCCACAGCCAAATATGGTTATCCACAGGGGAAGGGGTGGTTCTGTGGACAACTGCCCCTCACTGCGGGGACATTGGGCCTCGCTTCACACCGGCGGCTTCAGCCGCGCGATGCTCCGCAGTGCTCCCGGCGCCCACCGTGACAGCCAGCGCGCACCCCGCGCTTCCGCTGTCACCGGCACCACCGCCTCGTTGCGCGTCACCGCCCGCAGGATCGCACGGGCGACCTTCTCCGGCGGGTAGTTGCGCAGCCCGTACAGACGGGCGGCGCGCTTCTGCAGCCGCTTCTCCTCCACGGCGTCGACTCCGGCGAAGTGCGCCGTCGAGGTGATGGCCGTGTTGACGAACCCCGGGCACACCGCCGTCACACCGATCTCCTGACCCGCCAGCTCCGCCCGCAGGCATTCACTGAGCATCAGCACGGCCGCCTTGGAGGTGCTGTAGGCGGGCAGCGCCCGGGACGGCTGGTACGCCGCGGCCGAGGCCACGTTGACGATGTGGCCGCCCTGCCCGCGCTCGGCCATCCGCCGGCCGAAGAGCCGGCAGCCGTGGATGACACCCCACAGGTTGACGTCCAGGACCTTCTTCCAGTCCTCCGGCGTGGTGTCGAAGAAGGAGCCGGACAGTCCGATCCCGGCGTTGTTCACGAGGACGTCCACCACTCCGTACTCGGTGGTGACCTTCTCGGCGAGCTTCTCCATGGACTGCTCGTCGGAGACGTCGACCGTCTCCGCCCACGCCTCGGGGGCGCCCAGCAGGCGGGAGTTCTCGGCGGTGCGGACCGCCGCCGAGGCGTTGCGGTCGACGGCCACCACGCGCGCTCCTGCCGCGGCGAACGCGAGCGCCGTCGCCCGCCCGATGCCGCTGCCCGCCCCGGTGACCAGCACGAGCTGCCCGCCGAACCGCTCGGCGTGCTCACCGCTCGCCGTCACCGTCGACCGGCTGCCCTCGACGGACGTCACGAACTCGTCGATCCAGCCGGCCAGCTGGTCCGGGCGGGTGCGCGGGATCCAGTGTCCCGCCTGGACCGTCCTGCGGGTCAGCTGCGGAACCCACTGCTCCAGATCATCGTGGAGCCGCTCCGAGAGGAACCGGTCCTCCAGGGGCGTGATGATCTGCACGGGCGCGTGGGCGTGCGCGTCCGGGCGGGGCGTGCGCAGCCGGGGCCGGACGTTGTCCCGGTACAGCCAGGCCCCGTGGGCCGCGTCCGACGGGAGCGACGCGGTGGGGTAGTCGCCCAGCGGCACCTTCTCGACGCGCTCCAGCATCCGCGGCCAGCGCTTGCCGAGCGGGCCGCGCCAGGCCAGCTCGGGCAGCGCGGGCGTGTGCAGCAGATACACGTACCAGGACCGGGCACCCTGCCCGAGCAGCTGGCCGACCCGGCGCGGGGTGGGCCGCTTCACGCGCCGGGCGATCCAGTGGCCGAAGTGGTCGAGGGACGGCCCGGACATCGAGGTGAAGGAGGCGATGCGTCCCTCGGTGCGCTGCACGGTGGTGAACTCCCAGGCCTGCACCGATCCCCAGTCGTGCCCCACCAGGTGCACCGGCGCGTCCGGACTCACCGCGTCCACGACGGCCAGGAAGTCGTCGGTCAGCTGCTCCAGCGTGAAACCGCCCCGCAGCGGCCGCGGCGCCGTCGACCGGCCGTGGCCGCGTACGTCGTAGGCCACCACGTGGAAGCGTCCGGCGAGCCGCCCTGCGACCTCGGACCACACCTCCTTGCTGTCGGGGTAGCCGTGCACCAGGACGACCGTCGGCCGCCCCGGATCACCCATCTCGGCCACGCACAGCTCGACTTCGCCGGTCCGCACCCAGCGCTCCCGCGCGCCCGTCAGCAACGTCATCCGGCGAATCTGGCAGTTGTTAGAGAGTTCGTCAATAGGGGCTTCCCGGGCGTGGTAACTCCGGAGGACCAGCTCCCCTAGGGGCCCGTAATACTCAGGGCTGATCCCAAGACAGCTCTGCGGAGTGACGACCGCCACGCGCACGGCCCCTACCTTCGAAGGGTGACTGTGATCGCGACCGAAAGCCTGAGCAAGCGGTTCCCCCGGGTGACCGCGCTTGACCGGCTCTCCGTGGACGTCGGACCCGGTGTGACCGGACTCGTCGGAGCCAACGGAGCCGGCAAGTCCACACTGATCAAGATCCTGCTGGGTCTGTCCCCCGCCACCGAGGGCCGCGCCGAAGTGCTCGGTCTCGACGTCGCCACCGACGGCGCCGCCATCCGCGAGCGTGTCGGCTACATGCCCGAGCACGACTGCCTGCCGCCGGACGTCTCGGCCACCGAGTTCGTCGTCCACATGGCGCGCATGTCGGGCCTGCCGCCCACCGCCGCGCGCGAGCGCACCGCCGACACCCTGCGCCACGTCGGGCTGTACGAGGAGCGCTACCGCCCCATCGGGGGCTACTCGACCGGCATGAAACAGCGCGTCAAGCTCGCGCAGGCCCTCGTCCACGACCCGCAGCTGGTCTTCCTGGACGAGCCGACCAACGGCCTCGACCCGGTCGGCCGCGACGAGATGCTCGGCCTGATCCGCCGCATCCACACCGACTTCGGCATCTCGGTCCTGGTCACCTCCCACCTCCTCGGCGAGCTGGAGCGCACCTGCGACCACGTCGTCGTCGTCGACGGCGGCAAGCTCCTGCGCTCCAGCTCCACCACGGACTTCACGCAGACCACCACGACCCTCGCGATCGAGGTCACCGACACCGACGAGCACCCGGACGGCACCCGCGCGGTCCGCGAGGCGCTGCACGCGCGCGGAGTGACCGCCGAGGACGGCAGCGGCCTGCCGGGCGCCGGCCACGTCCTGCTGCTCACCGCGCAGGGCGAGGAGACGTACGACCTGGTCCGCGACGTGATCGCGGACCTCGGACTCGGCCTGGTGCGCATGGAGCAGCGCCGGCACCACATCTCCGAGGTCTTCACCGGCAACGACGAGCGCGAGCAGCGGAAGGAGGCGGTCGGCCATGGCGGTTGAGCACTCCACGGGGACATCCGCCCCGGCACCGGGCGACCAGACCCGCATCCACAACATCGGCTACCGCAGCTACGACGGCCCCCGCCTCGGTCGCGCCTACGCCCGCCGCTCCCTGTACTCGCAGTCCCTGCGCGGCTCCTACGGCCTCGGCCGCTCGGTGAAGTCCAAGGTGCTGCCGATGCTGCTCTTCGTGGTGATGTGCGTGCCCGCGGCCATCATGGTCGCCGTCGCGGTCGCCACCAAGGCCAACGCCCTGCCCCTGGACTACACGCGCTACGCGATCGTCATGCAGGCGGTCATCAGCCTCTACGTCGCCTCGCAGGCGCCCCAGTCGGTCTCGCGGGACCTGCGCTTCAAGACCGTGCCGCTGTACTTCTCGCGGCCCATCGAGACCGCCGACTACGTCCGTGCCAAGTTCGCGGCACTGGCCTCGGCGCTGTTCATCCTCACCGCGGCGCCCCTGCTCGTTCTCTACGTGGGCGCGCTGCTGGCCGAACTCGATTTCGCCGACCAGACCAAGGGATTCGCACAGGGGCTGGTCTCCGTGGCACTGCTCTCACTGCTCTTCGCCGGAATCGGCCTGGTCATCGCCTCCTTCACCCCGCGCCGCGGCTTCGGCATCGCCGCCGTGATCGCCGTGCTGACCATCACCTACGGCGCGGTCTCCACCCTCCAGGCCATCGCCGACGCCCAGGGCAGCGGCGACGCCGTGCCGTGGATCGGGCTGTTCTCGCCGATCACGATCGTCGACGGTGTGCAGTCCGCGTTCCTGGGCGCGACGTCCGCCTCCCCCAGCGGGGTGGGCCCGAGCACCGCCGAGGGCGTCGTCTACGTCTTCGTCGCCCTCGGCCTCATCGCGGCGAGCTACGGCATCCTGATGCGCCGCTACAAGAAGGTGGGACTGTGACCACGCTCAACATCGACCACGTCTCCCGCTGGTTCGGCAACGTGGTCGCCGTCAACGACATCACCATGACCATCGGCCCCGGCGTCACCGGCCTGCTCGGCCCCAACGGCGCCGGCAAGTCCACCCTCATCAACATGATGGGCGGCTTCCTGGCCCCCTCCACCGGCACGGTCACCCTCGACGGCCAGGCCGTGTGGCGCAACGAACAGATCTACCGGCACATCGGCGTCGTCCCCGAGCGGGAGGCGATGTACGACTTCCTCACCGGCAAGGAGTTCGTCCTGGCCAACGCCGAGCTGCACGGGCTCGGCGCCAAGGCGGCCCAGAAGGCGCTCGCCACGGTCGAGATGGAGTACGCGCAGGACCGCAAGATTCAGACGTACTCCAAGGGCATGCGCCAGCGTGTGAAGATGGCCAGCGCCCTCGTCCACGACCCGTCGCTGCTCCTGTTGGACGAGCCGTTCAACGGCATGGACCCGCGCCAGCGCATGCAGCTGATGGACCTGCTGCGCCGCATGGGCGACGAGGGCCGCACGGTCCTGTTCTCCTCCCACATCCTCGAAGAGGTCGAGCAACTCGCCTGGCACATCGAGGTCGTCGTCGCCGGCCGGCACGCCGCCAGCGGGGACTTCCGCAAGATCCGCCGCCTGATGACCGACCGGCCGCACCGCTACCTGGTGCGCTCCAGCGACGACCGCGCCCTCGCGGCCGCGCTGATCGCCGACCCGTCGACGTCCGGCATCGAGGTCGACGTCGCCGAGGGCGCGCTGCGCATCCAGGCCGTCGACTTCGGCCGCTTCACGGCCCTTCTGCCGAAGGTCGCCAGGGACCACGGCATCCGGCTGCTCACGGTCTCGCCGTCCGACGAGTCCCTCGAGTCCGTGTTCTCGTACCTGGTCGCGGCGTAGGAGGCCCTGATGTACGACCCCACAGTCGCCCGGCTCACCTACCGGGCCCTGCTCGGCCGGCGCCGGGCCCTCATCCTGGGCGCTCTGCCCCTGCTGCTGATCGTGATCGCCGTGGCGGTGCGCGGCCTGGCCGGGGCGGACGACCAGACGGCGTCCGACCTGCTGGGCGGCCTCGCCCTCGCCACGATGGTGCCGATCATCGGCGTCATCGCCGGAACCGGCGCGATCGGCCCGGAGATCGACGACGGCTCGGTGGTGTACCTGCTGTCCAAGCCGATCAAACGGCCGACCATCATCTTCACCAAGCTGATCGTCGCGATCGCGGTGACCATGGTGTTCTCCGCGGTGCCGACGCTCATCGCCGGCTTCATCCTGAACGGCAACGGCCAGCAGGTCGCCGTCGCCTACACGGTGGCCGCCCTGGTCGCGTCCATCGCCTACGCGGCCCTCTTCCTGCTGCTCGGCACGGTCTCGCGGCACGCGGTGGTGTTCGGGCTGGTCTACGCCCTGGTCTGGGAGGCCCTGTTCGGTTCCCTGGTACCGGGTGCGCGCACGCTGAGCGTCCAGCAGTGGTCGCTGGCGGTGGCTCAGAAGGTGTCCGGCGGGGACCTGGTCTCCTCGGACGTGGGGCTGACCACGGCCACGGTGCTGCTGGTGGCGGTCACGGTGCTGGCCACCTGGTTCGCCGGACAGAAGCTGCGCTCCCTGACGCTCGCCGGCGAGGAGTGACGTGCCCCGGCCTTGACCGGGGCTTCACCTCAGTCCGGTGACACTGGGCGAACGGATCACAGGGAATCACAACGGGAGTCGGACGGCCGGGAGGGCGGGATGGCGAGCGAGAAGGACGACTTCGAGGACGTCGTACTGGACGAGGACTTCATACGCTCCGCCGGGTCTTCCGAGCCGTCCGCCCGGGCGCGGATGCTCGCCGCCAAGTGGCGGCGAGAGGAACCTCAGCCGCAGCCCTGGCGCTCCGACGAGCCGCCTGCGGGCTGGTTCTTCAGCAAGTCCCGGCGGCGCAGATGGCGCAGGAAGTAGCCGCACCACCGCGGATCCCACCGCCGATTTAATCGGTGGCGCCCTCTTCACCCGGCGGGCACAGTGGATGTCGTCACGGCCGGGCGAGGAGCCCGGCGCCACGGTCGGGGAGAGGAGCGGGACGATGTCCATGCACGGCAGTACGTCCAGCTCCCTTCAGGGCAGCCCGCGGCGGGATCCGGAGTAGTCGCTACCCTCCGTCGAACCCGCCCCACACGGGGAGCTGCCCGGGGCGGCCGCTTCGAGCACGCGAATCGCACATCGCGTGAGGCCGCCCACCCGGAGGATTGGCCGAGTGGTAAGGCACTGGCTTGCTAAGCCATGGTCGGGTCGAAAGGCCCGCGCACGTTCGATCCGTGCATCCTCCGCCGCGCACACGCTACGAAGGCTCAGCCCAGCAACCGCTCCAGCACCACCGCGATGCCGTCCTCGTCGTGGGAGGACGTCACCTCGTCGGCCACCGCCTTCAGTTCCTCGTGGGCGTCTGCCATGGCGACGCCGTAGGAGGCCCAGGCGAACATCGGTACGTCGTTCGGCATGTCGCCGAAGGCGATCGTGTAGGCCGCCTTCATCCCGAGCCGGCGGGCCGCCAGGGACAGGCCCGTGGCCTTGGACAGACCCAGGGGGAGAAGCTCCACGATGCCCGCGCCCGCCATCGTGACGGTGACGAAACCGCCGGCGGTGCGCGTCGCCACCTCGCACAGCTCGTCGTCGGAGAGCGTCGGGTGCTGGATGTACAGCTTGTTCAGGGGCGCGGTCCACAGGTCGGACGCGTCCGTGAAGGGCGTGGCGGGCAGGCTGCCGTGGACCGCGTAGCCCGGGCCCACCAGCACCTCGCCGTCCAGACCGTCGCGGCTCGCCGCCAGGTGGAGCGGGCCGACCTCCGCCTCGATCTTGGCCAGCGCCACCCCGGCCAGCTGCCGGTCCAGCGTCACCGACGTCAGCAGCCGGTGCGCGCCGGCGTCGTAGACCTGCGCGCCCTGGCCGCAGACGGCCAGACCCTGGTAGCCGAGGTCGTCGAGGATGTGCCGGGTCCACGGGACGGCACGGCCGGTGACGACGATGTGGGCGGCGCCCGCCGCGGTGGCCGCGGCGAGCGCGTCACGGGTGCGCGGCGACACCGTGTCGTCGGAGCGCAGCAGCGTCCCGTCGAGATCGGTGGCGACGAGCCGGTACGGGAAGGCGCCCGGGGAAGCCGTGTCGCTCACTTGGCCACCGGCTCCAGGACCTCCCGGCCGCCCAGGTACGGACGCAGCACCTCGGGCACGCGCACCGAACCGTCGGCCTGCTGGTGGTTCTCCAGGATCGCCACGATCGTGCGCGGGACGGCGCACAGCGTGCCGTTGAGCGTGGCCAGCGGGCGGACCTGCTTGCCCTCACGGACGCGGATCGACAGACGGCGGGACTGGAACTCGGTGCAGTCCGACGTCGAGGTCAGCTCGCGGTACTTGCCCTGGGTCGGGATCCACGCCTCGCAGTCGAACTTGCGGGAGGCCGAGGCACCGAGGTCGGCGCTCGCCACGTCGATCACGCGGTACGGCAGCTCCAGCGAGGTCAGCCACTGCTTCTCCCACTCCAGCAGGCGCTGGTGCTCGGCCTGCGAGTCCTCGGGGGCGACGTAGGAGAACATCTCGACCTTGTCGAACTGGTGCACGCGGAAGATGCCCCGGGTGTCCTTGCCGTGCGAGCCGGCCTCGCGGCGGAAGCAGGGCGAGAAGCCCGCGTAGCGCAGGGGGAGGCGGTCGGCGTCGAGGATCTCGTCCATGTGGTACGCCGCGAGCGGCACCTCGGACGTGCCGACCAGGTAGAGGTCGTCGTCGGCGAGGTGGTAGACGTCCTGCGCGGCCTGGCCGAGGAAGCCCGTGCCCGCCATGGACTGCGGACGCACCAGCGCGGGGGTCAGCATCGGGGTGAAGCCGGCCGCGGTGGCCTGCGCCATCGCCGCGTTCACCAGGGCCAGCTCCAGCAGCGCGCCCACGCCCGTCAGGAAGTAGAAGCGCGAGCCGGAGACCTTGGCGCCCCGCTCGACGTCGATCGCGCCGAGGATCTGGCCGAGCGCCAGGTGGTCCTTGGGCTCGAAGCCCTCGGCGGCGAAGTCGCGGATCGTGCCGTGCGTCTCGAGCGTGACGAAGTCCTCCTCGCCGCCCACGGGCACGTCCGGGTGGACGAGGTTGCCGAGCCTCTGGAGCAGCTCCTGGGTCTCGGTCGCGGCCGCGTCGCGGTCCGCGTCGGCCGCCTTGACGTCCGCGGCGAGCTGGCCCGCCTTCTTCAGCAGCTCCGCCTTCTCGTCACCGGCCGCCTTGGGGATGAGCTTGCCGAGTGCCTTCTGCTCGGCGCGCAGCTCGTCGAAGCGGACGCCGGACGACCTGCGCCGCTCGTCGGCAGACAGGAGGGCGTCGACGAGCGCGACGTCCTCTCCACGGGCGCGCTGCGAAGCGCGCACACGGTCGGGGTCCTCACGGAGCAGGCGAAGGTCAATCACGCGCCCAAGGCTACCGGTGTGGGGTGACCGCCTACGACTCACTATTGCCGGTGTGGCATACGTACCGTTATGGGCGAATTACGTGCAGTGTCAATAAAACGGCCCCCTGTCCCCGACGCGAGGCATCCGGCGGGCGTCGCATTGACGTGAATCCCTTGCGACAAGGGGCACTTGGCCTTGAGTTGTCCACAGGAATCCACACCCCTCGCAGAGTTATCCACAGGCTGTGTGGAAGATCTGTGGACTTCGGAATTGATCACTCCGGACGACTCGGTCACCCCTCGGAATTCCCTCCGCAAACCCGCTTTACCCTCACTTTCGAGTGGAAACGGGTCACCCCTAAGAGTTACGCAAGGGAAAACGGTGGACGAAGGGTGACCTGCCCCTTGATGGCCCCATCAAGGGCCTGTAGGGCGATTTGTCGACTGACCCATGCTTCCTTGTCGACTTGTCCCCAGGTCGAGAAGCGGACCTGTGGAAAACTTCTGTGGATAACGACAATCAGCAGGTACGACCGGCCTAGAAGCGGCCGTCCTGGCACCGCGCGACCCAGTCCGCCGCCGCCATGAACTCGTCGTCGGAGGTCCCCAGGCGCGGCGGCT
This sequence comes from Streptomyces sp. NPDC029044, assembly GCF_040637495.1. Taxonomy (NCBI): domain Bacteria; kingdom Bacillati; phylum Actinomycetota; class Actinomycetes; order Kitasatosporales; family Streptomycetaceae; genus Streptomyces; species Streptomyces sp. NPDC029044. The sequence continues at coordinate 157,726 of NZ_JBEZWN010000003.1, read as the reverse complement.
GCACATCCTCCGGACGCACCTCCGCGCGCGGGTAGGAGCCGAGGTAGCGCACCTGGAGGCAGATCCGCTTCAGACCCATCAGGGCGTCGGCCATCCGGCGGTCGGAGATGTGGCCCTCGGCGTCGATGCAGAAGCAGTAGTTGCCGATACCCGCGCCGGTGGGCCGGGACTGGAGCAGCATCAGGTTGATGCCGCGGGTGGCGAACTCGCCCAGCAGGTCGCGCAGGCCGCCGGGGTGGTCGTCGCGCTGCCACAGCACGATCGAGGTCTTGTCCGCGCCGGTCGGCGCCGCGGGCCGGGCGGGCCGGCCGACCAGCACGAACCGCGTCTGGGCGTTCTCCGCGTCGTGAATCCCGGTCTCCAGGGCCTCCAGACCGTAGCGGGCGGCAGCGAACTCACCCGCGAAGGCGGCGTCGTACTGGCCCTCCTGGACCAGACGGGCGGCGTCCGCGTTCGAGGCGGCCGACTCCCAGTGCGCGTCGGGGAGGTGCTTCTTCAGCCAGTTGCGCACCTGCGGCTGCGCGGCCGGGTGGGCGGAGACGGTCTTGACGTCCGACAGCTTCGTGCCGGGCCTGACCAGCAGCGCGAAGGTGATCGACAGCAGCACCTCGCGGTAGATCATCAGCGGGGCGCCGGCGACCAGCTCGTCCAGGGTGGTGGTGATGCCGCCCTCGACGGAGTTCTCGATCGGCACGAACGCGGCCTCCGCCTCGCCGGCACGCACCGCGTCGAGGGCGGACTGGACGGACACGTACGGGACGAGTTCACGGGTGGCGGCCTCGGGAAGCGTGCGCAGGGCGACTTCGGTGAAGGTGCCCTCGGGACCGAGATACGCATAGCTCGCTGGCATGACCTCACCCTAATGGGCTTGCGGAAGCGCCATCCCCCACAAGCCCGTACAGGGCCCGCGTCTCATCCCTCCAGCAACGTCTGCCCCACGTACTCGCCCTCCGCGGCCCCGCCAGGCACCGCGAACAGCCCGCTGGACTCGTGCCGGATGAACTGCGACAGGGCGTCGCCGCGGTCGAGCTTGCGCTGTACCGGCACGAAGCCGCGCAGCGGATCGGCCTGCCAGCAGATGAAGAGCAGACCCGCGTCGGGCACCCCGTCGGTGTCGATGCCGTCGTGGAAGGAGAACGGCCGGCGGAGCATCGCCGCGCCGCCGTTCTGGTCGGGCCGGGTGATGCGGGCGTGGGCGTTGATCGGGACGACCAGGTTGCCCTTGGCGTCGGTCTTCTCCAGGTCCATCGCGGTCGTCTCCGTCCCTCCGGACAGCGCCGCCCCGTCGGACTTGCGGCGCCCGATCACGTCCTCCTGCGCCTTGCCGGAGAGCTTCTCCCAGTCGTCGAGGAGCATGCGGATGCGGCGTACGACGGCGTAGGAGCCGTTCGCCATCCAGGCCGGTTCGCCCGTCTCGGGGACGAAGATGCGCTGGTCGAAGTCGGCCTCGCTCGGCTTGGGATTGCGGGTGCCGTCGATCTGGCCCATCAGGTTGCGGGCCGTCATCGGGTGGGAGGTGGCGCCCGGGGAGCGGTTGAAGCCGTTCATCTGCCAGCGCACCGTGGCGGCCCGGCCCGCGTCCTTCTGGATCGCACGCAGGGCGTGGAAGGCGACGAGGGCGTCATTGGCGCCGATCTGCACCCAGAGATCGCCGTTGCTGCGGTTCTTGTCGAGGTGGTCCGAGGAGAACTCGGGCAGCGGGTCCAGGGCGGTGGGGCGCTGCTTCTCCAGGCCCGTCCGGGCGAAGAAGCTGTGGCCGAATCCGAAGGTGATGGTCAGCGACGAGGGCCCGGCGTCGCGGGCCACGTCGGTGTCGTCGTGAGGGCTCGGCTCGCCCGCCATCAGCCGCCGGGCCGTCTCCGACCAGCGGCGGAGCAGGGCGGCGGCCTCCTTGCGCCCGGCGCCCGCCGCCAGGTCGAAGGCGACGACGTGGCCGCGTGCCTGGAGGCCGTCGGTGATGCCGGGCTGATGTTTCCCGTGAAACATCGCCCGGTCGGTACCGAGCGAGGTGAGCGGAGCCGCGGCTTCGGAGGGAGCGGCGGCGTAACCCCCGGCGGCGCCGGCCGTGCCGAGGACGAGCCCGGTGGCACCGGCGGTGCCGAGCAGCCGCCGCCGGGAGATGCCCTCGTGGGCGGCGGCCGCTTCCCGCTCCCCCGGGGTGGCCTCGGGGGTGCGGGCCTTCGGAAGGGACTGGTCAGGCATGGTCGTTCAGCCGATCTGCGCGTTCTTGGAGACGGTCACCTCGTCGATGTCGGAGGTCCGCACGGTCACGTCGACCTGCCAGTCGCCGGCCATGGGGATCTGCACTCCGTTCGCCGACCAGTGTCCGGTAGCGATGTGGTCGGGGACGACGGGCAGGGGCCCGAGGTCCTTGGCTTTGAGGGTGAACTCGACCTTCACTTCGGGGATGTCGAAGGCCCGGCCGTTGGGCCGCTCCACGAAGACGTGCATCTCGTTGTCGCCGACGCGCGCGGGGTCGAGGTCGATCGTGACGATGCCCTTGCCGTCCTCGCCGCCGGTGTCGAACGGCATGTTCAGGGTCAGCGCCCCGGACGCGCCCGTGTCGGACGAGGCGGCCGCGGAGGACGAGGAGGCCGCCTTCGCCTCCTGCTCGGTGCGCCCCGGCTCGGTCTGCGTCAGCACGGTGGTGACGGCGAGGAGCACGACCGCGATGCCGGCCTCGGCCAGTACGGAGCGCCGTAGCCCGAAGCGGTTCGGGTCCGCGTCCCGCATCCGCTTCTGCCGTGCGGCGTCCCGGGCGGCCTGCTGCCGGGCGAGCTGCGCGGCACGTTCGGTGCCGGGACGCTCGCCGGAGCCGGAGCCGGAGCCGGAGCCGGAGCCGGAGCCGGAGCCGGAGCCGGAGCCGGAGCCGGAGTCGGAAACGGAGTCTGAGTCGGAGTCGAGGTCGCGCTCGCCTGCGGCGGGGGCGTCTCCATCGCCGGTGGCATCGGTGGCATCGGTGGCATCGGTGGCATCGGCGGCCACGTCACCGGCGGTCCCGGTCCCCGCGCCGACCCGCTCCTTCTCGCGTACCGCCGCTGCCTCCACCGGCGCCGTCTCCGCCAGCCGGCCCGTCCACCGGCGCGAGATCCACGCGACGCCGACCATGACGACGACGAGGCCGATCTTGGCCAGCAGCAACTGGCCGTAGCGGGTGTCGGTGAAGGCCGACCAGGAGCCGAGCTGGCGCCAGGACTGGTACGTGCCGGTCGCGATCAGGACGAGGACGCTGCCGAAGGCGATCTGGGAGAAGCGGCGCACGGCGGGCCGGTCGACGGGCGTGCCCGCGGGCGCGCGGTACAGGGCGACCAGGAGCGCGCCCAGTCCGCCGAGCCAGGCGGCGACGGCCAGCAGATGGAGCACGTCGACCGGCATGGCGATGCCCGCCTGGAGGCCGACCGAGGCGTGCTCGGACATCGCCCAGCTCGCCGCGAGCCCGGCCGCCACGACGACGCCGCCGACCGAGAGCCCGAAGGTCAGGTCCCGCTTCTCCTGGGCGTCCTCGCGCTTGTCGTACGCCCCGAACAGCACGGCGATGAACAGGGCCGCCGCGGCGAGCAGCAGCAGCCGGGACACCAGGGCCGCGCCGCTCTTGGTCTGGAGCACCTGCCCGAGCAGGGACAGGTCGAAGATGTCGGAGACCTTGCCGGAGCCCGTGAAGGAGCCGCGCAGGAGCAGCAGGGCGAGGGTCGACGCGGTGAGCGCGACCCACCCGGAGACGACGAACCGCTGCACCGGCCGCACCCCGGAACCGCGCCGCCAGCAGGCGAGCACGAAGGCGGCACCGCCGGCCATCACGATGAACCCGGCGTACGACACGTAGCGGCCGAAGCCGTACAGCCAGCCCACGACCCCGTCGTCGGCCGACTCCCCGGAGACCGAAACGGACGTCTTGGAGGGGGCGCCGATGGAGAAGGTGAAGGCGCCGGCGACGGGATGGCTGTCCGCCGAGACGACGTGGTAGGCCACGGTGTAGGTGCCGTCGGGCAGACCCGAGTGCAGCGGCACGGCGTACGTCGTGCCGCTGACGTTGGAGGGCTTGCCGGTGTCGACGCGCTTGCCCTCGGGGTCGAGTACGCGCAGCGAGTCGTCGGACATCGCGACCTGCTCGGAGAAGGTGAGCGAGATCCGGGCCGGGGCCTTGTCGACCACCGCCCCCTGCCCGGGGTCGCTGCCGGTCACCGCGGCGTGCGCGGAGGCCGGTCCGGCTCCGGCGAGGAGTGCGCAGGCCGCGGCCAGGAGCAGCAGCACCAGTGTCCGGACGCGGGGGGCGATGGTCAGCGTCACAGTGGTCCCTCCCTCAGTGTCCGGTCTTCGGGGTGTAGGTCGCCGGCTTGACCGGGATCTCGACCTTCACGGGATCGGAGTGGGCGAAGTGCAGCTCGACGGAGACCGTCTGGCCTTCCTTCGGCTTGCGCTTGAGCTGCTCGAACATCAGGTGGTCGCCGCCGCTCCGCAGCTCCAGCCGGCCGCCCGCGGGGATCTTCAGACTCTTGACCTCCCGCATGGCTCCGTCGACGGTCTCGTGGACGGTGACCTGCCCGGCGATGTCGCTGGTGACCGAGGTCAGGTCGTCGGCGGCACCGCCCTTGTTGGTGACGGTGAGGAAGCCCGCCGCCATCTCGTCGGACACCGGCTGCGGCATGTACGCGGAACCGACGGAGAGTTCCGCCTTCCCGGAGCCGCTGCCGCCGGAACCGCCCGAGTCCGAGCCGCCGCAGCCCGCGAGGGCCAATGCTCCGGCTATGACGAGGGCTGCCGGGCCCGTTCGCCGCCTCACGGGTTCTCCCCCTTGACGATCTTGGGGAGGTCCTTGCTGTAGTCGTCGACGGTGGCGTCCTCGCCGTAGAGCACATAGCCGCCGTCGGTCTTCGGGGAGAACGCGATGACCTGGGTGCCGTGCTCGGAGACGAGCTTGCCGTTCTTGTCCTTCGTGGTCGGCTCGATGGAGATGCCGAGGGTGCGGGCGCCGGCCTGGATGGTCGCGAAGTCGCCGGTGAGGCCGACGAAACTGGAGTCGATGCCCTTGAGCCACTTGCCGAGTTCGGCCGAGGTGTCGCGCTTGGGGTCGGTGGTGACGAACACCACGCGCAGCTCGTCCTGCTCGGCCTTGGGCAGCTGCTTCTTGGCGACGGCGATGTTGTTCATCGTCAGCGGGCAGACGTCGGGGCAGTGGGTGTAGCCGAAGTAGATCAGCGTGGGCTTGCCCTCGGTCTCCTTGCGGAGGTCGTACTTCTTGCCCTGCGTGTCGGTGAGGACCAGGTCCGGCTTCTCGAACGGCTTGTCGAGGACGGTGGCGGCCTTGTCGGTACCGGCCTCCTCCGACACCACGGCGACGGGCTTGTTGCTGTCGTCGCCGCTGCCGCAGGCGGTCAGGGTCAGGGAAGCTGCGGCGAGCAGTACGGTCGCCGCGAAGGTCTTGGTGCGCATAGAAAGATGTCCCAGATGTCGGTGACCCGGCGCGCACCGGGGCGCCCCGCCCGGGGCGGGATCCGGCGCGCGCCGTCAACGGAAGCAGCCTCAGGCGGTGGTGCGCCGGCGCCCGGCGAGCACGCCGTAGGCGACACCGGCCGCGCCGACCACGATGCCGACGACGCCCAGGACGCGGGCGGTGGTGTCGGTGCCGTCGGAGGAGGCGGAGTCGGAGGCGGCGGTGTGGGCGGAGGCCTTCTCGGCCGACTTGGCGTCGGAGTCCTCGTCGGCCGCCGAGCCGTGGTGCCCGTTCTCGGAGGCCGCGGACAGCTCCAGCACAGGGGCCGGGTTGTCGGGCTCCTCCTGGCCCTTCTGCGGCACCTCGATCCAGCGGACGACCTCCTTGTTGGAGTACGTCTGCAGGGCCTTGAAGACCAGCTGGTCGGTGTCCTCGGGCAGCTGGCCGACGGAGAGCGGGAACTTCTCGAAGTAGCCGGGTTCGATGCCCTTGCCGTCGGCGGTCCAGGTGACCTTGGTGACGGCCTCGGTGATCTTCTCGCCGTGCATCTCCAGCGGCTTGTCCAGCTTGGACTTGGTGACCTCGATCTTCCAGCCGGGCATGGGCTCCGGCATGACGGAGGCCAGCGGGTGGTCGGTCGGGAAGGTGACCTCGAGCTTGGTGGTCGAGGCGTTGTCACGCTCGTTGGGGACCTTGAAGTCCACGACCGCGTAGCCGCCCTTGGCGGCCGTGCCCTCGGGCTGCACGGTGACGTGCGCGAAGGCGGGGGCGGACAGGGCGAGGACGGTGATACCGGCGGCGGCACCGGCCGCGGCGATACGGGAAGCCTTCATGGAAGGAGCACTCCGCTGTGATTCGGTCTGGATGTGGAAGGAGGGGTGCGCACGCGCGGGACGCACGACGGCGGCCCCTCCTCCGCGGGAGCGGAGTGGTGGTGGTCGCGTCGCGTCAGGCGGCGAGGACGAGTGCGGCTGCGGAAGCCGTGGCGGTCGGCGGGCCGCGCCGGATCACCGAGTGCTGGAGTGCCAGGGTGCGGGGCATCGGGGGCGCGGGCCGCGCGGCGCACGCCGGTCGGGAGCGGACCTCGGGGGCTGCCGGGAGCCCGGCGCGCAGGGCGCAGACCAGCGCGAGAGCGGCCCGCAGGGAGCGCATGAGGGCCCCCTCGGCGACTCCGTGGGCCGACAGTTCGGTGAGCCGCAGCAGCGCCAGATCGCCGTGGCGCAGCAGCCATCCGGCGGCGAGCGCCGCAAGCACGTGGCCGAGCAGCATCGGCAGGGACGGCCACAGCGATGCGGACTCGGACAGGGTGTCCGCGGGCAGATGTGTGTGCGCCCCCGGAGACGGCTGGACCCGGGCTTCGGCGAGGATCCTGTGGGCCTGCGCCGGGCTGATCGCCGCCGCTGTCGTGCCGCACACGAACCGGGCGGCCTGCTGGACCAGCGCTGCGTCGCTTCCTCCCGCCGGCACCGAGGACGTGACGGCGGCCGTACCGTGCTGGCCGAGGCCGAACAACATGTGCAGCACCGTCTGGCCGACCGCGAGCATCCCGGTGATCCCCGCCAGCGAGCGCACGCGCCCGGCGAGCGGAGCCGCTACCGCGGCCACCCCGAGGAACCCGGCGCCCAGCGTCCACAGCGGAATGCCGTCGCAGGAGGCGAGCGCATGACCTGCCCCGGCCAGCACGACGCAGACCGCGGCGAACACCGCGGCCCGCAGGATCCGGAGCGTGTGTCCGGAGCGCGTCGCGCGCGCGTGGGGGGCAGTCATGGCGGGCTCATCATCGCACTGGCCCCGCAGGCCCCGTGCGGCAGGTCCACAAGATGCCCTACGACCGGAACGTCATGCTCTGGCCCCGCACGCCCCCGGATGCGCCGGTGTCTGCCCCCACATACACCGATCAGGACCAGCGCGCATCCGCCGTATGGGCGGCGTCACGTCAACTTCACGCTTACACACGGGCACTGAGGGCAATACGTAACGGTATGTCGAGCCGCAGCCAGGAGGCTGGAGCATGAGCATCTGGTGGTCACTCCATCTGCGGCGCGAGGCTGCGAGCGTGCCGCTCGCCCGCCGTCTGCTGATCGGCACGATGGAGACCGCGGGCGTCGACCCCGACATCTCCTACGACCTTTCCGTCGCCCTCAGTGAGGCGTGCGCGAACGCCGTGGAGCACGGCGGGGACACGGGGCGTGGCCCCGGCTCGGAGGCGTACCGGGTCACCGCCTACCTCGACGGCGAGAAGTGCCGGATCGAGGTCGCCGACGCGGGGCCGGGGTTCCCCGCGGCCTCCGCCGGGCGGTCCCGTCCGCAGATCCGCCCCGCGCACTCCGACGCGGAGAACGGCAGGGGGCTGTGTCTCATCGAGGAGCTCGCCGACCACGTCCACATCGGCAACAAGCCGGGTCGGGGCGGAGCCGTGGTGAGCTTCGACAAGGTCCTGAAGTGGCGTTCCGACGCACCGCTGATGGCGGTCTGACCTGCCCGGCGGGGCGGTGTTTCACGTGAAACACCGCCCGTGACCGGTCCGGTGGGCGTCCTTACAGCGCGCCCCAGTCCAGCGTCGTACGCGCCAGCCCCGCCACCTCCGTCAGCAGCGCCAGCCGCGCCGCCCGGACCGCCGGGTCGGGGTCCATGACCAGCACCTCGTCGAAGAAGGCGCCGACGGCCTCGACCAGCGGGGCGGAGACCTCGATCAGCGCGCCGAGATCGTCCTCCCGGCCCTGGAGCGCCTGCCGCACGGCCTGTGCGCTCTCGGCGAGACGCAGTTCCGCGGGCGCGGTCAGCAGGGACGCGTCCGCCGCCTCGACACCGCCCTCGGGCAGGATGCGCACCACTCGCTGGAACGCGGCGGCGAGCGCCTCGAACGCCTCGCTGCCGACGTGCCCCTCCAGCGTGGCCAGCGTGCGATCGCCGTGGGCGGGCCGGTCGGCCCACACCAGCACGGCTTGGACGAGCCGGTGTTCGTGCCCGGCGTCGGTGAGCTGCTGCTCATAGCGCCGGGTGATGAGCTCGGCGGCCTCGGCGACCCGCTCGGCGGGCACCTCGACGCCCTGCGCGGCATACCGTACGGCCGCCGCGCGCAGCCCCTCGCTCACCCGCACCCCGGCCACGGCGGGCAGGCTCCGCAGCACGTTGAGCAGCCCGATCGCGGCCCGGCGCACCCCGTACGGGTCGGAGCTCCCGGTCGGTGCGGCGCCGATCAGGAACATGCCCGTCACCAGGTCGAACCGGTCGGCCAGGGACAGCACGGCGCCCGCGTCCCCGGCGGGCAGGGTGCCACCGGCGGAGCGGGGCAGCTCCATCTCGGCCAGCGCCCGGGCGACCTCGGTGGACTCCCCGGCCCGGCGGGCGTACTCCTCCGCCATGACCCCGGCCAGCCCGGAGAACTCGATCACCATCTGCGAGGCCAGGTCGAACTTGGCCAGCGCACCGGCCCGCCGTACGACCTCCACCGACTCCTCCGGGAGCCCGGCCCGCCCGGCCAGGTCCTGGGCGAGGGAGGCGAGCCGGACCGCGCGGTCGGCGACGGTGCCCAGCCGGTCCTCGAAGGTCAGCTTGTCCAGACGCCGCCGGAACTCCTCCGGCGCCACCTTCAGGTCCGCCCGCCAGAAGAACGCGGCGTCCTCGTAACGGGCCCGCAGCACCGCCTCGTTACCGGCCCGCACCACGTCGTCGTCGCACAGGGCGTTGGCGAAGGTCACGAAGTGCGGGATGAGCCGCTCCCCGTCCAGCACCGGCAGATAGCGCTGGTGCTTGCGCATCACGGTGGTCAGGACGCTCGCGGGCAGTTCGAGGTAGCGCTCGTCGAACGAGCCCCGCACGGCGTACGGGAACTCCAGGATGTCGGTGATCTCGTCGATCAGCCCGGCCTGGCCCTCGACGTCGATGCGCCCGCCCACCTCGGCGGCGGCCTCCAGGGCACCGCGCACGACCGCGCCGCGCCGGGCCTCGCGGTCGAGCAGGATGCCGTGCATGTGCAGGAAGTGCGGATAGCCCTCGGCGGAGGTCACCCGGACCTCCGGGTAAGGGGCCTGCCGCTGCACCCGCGTCGTGTCGCTCGCGGAGAGGGAGGAGACCACCACGGGCAGGGGAGTACGGCCGAGCAGCGCGAGCAGCCAGCGCACGGGACGCGAGAACGACAGTCCGGGATCGCTCCAGCGCATGTTGCGCCCGGCCCGCAGCCCGGAGACGACCTCGGCCAGCAGGTCACTGAGCACCTCGACGGCCGGGCGGCCCTCCTCGTGCCGGGTCAGGGCCACGTACTCGACCCCGTTGACCTCGACGATCCGCACGTCCGTCGGCTCGGCGCCCTGGCTGCGGGCGAAACCCAGCAACGCGGGGGTGGGCGCGCCGTCCTTGAAGGCGGCGGCCACCTTGGGCCCGCGCACGGTCCGCATGGTGTCCCGCTCGCGCGGCTGCACCCCGTCGACCGTGATCACGATCCGGCGGGGCGTGGCCATCACGGTGATCGCGCCGTGCCCCAGCCGGGTCGCGGCGAGCTTGGCGGTGACCGACTCGCGCACCGCTTCCGTGGTGGCGGGGACGTCGGCGTAGGGCAGTTCCTCCACGCCGATCTCGAACAGCAGCGTCTCGGCGCCGGGCACCTTGGGGAGCACGGCCCGCTCGGCCGGAGCCGGGGCCGCCGCCCGTCCGAGCGGATGCTCCAGCGCGGCCCGCCGCCGCTCCCACAGTTTGGCCGTCTCATGCGTCAGGCCGCGCATCAGCGAGAACGCCTTGGCGCGCTCGGTGGTGCTGATCGCGCCGCGCGCGTCGAGCACGTTGAAGGTGTGGCTGCACTTCAGCACGTAGGTGTACGCGGGGACGGGCAGTTCCAGGTCCAGCAGGCGCCGGGCCTCGGCCGCGTACGACTCGAACAGCCGGTGGTTGGTCTCGATGTCGGCGTCGTCGAGGTAGTAGCGGCTCATCTCGTACTCGTTCTGCCCGAACACCTCGCCATAGGTGATGCCCGGCGCGTACGCGATGTCCTTGAAGTGCGACACGCCCTGAAGGTTCATCAGGATGCGTTCGAGGCCGTACGTGATCTCCACGGACACCGGGTCCAGGGCGACACCGCCGACCTGCTGGAAGTAGGTGAACTGGGTGATCTCCATGCCGTCCAGCCAGACCTCCCAGCCCAGCCCCCAGGCGCCGAGGGCGGGCGAGGCCCAGTTGTCCTCGACGAACCGCACGTCGTGGGCGTTCAGGTCGACACCCAGGGCGCGGAGGCTGCCCAGGTAGAGCTCCTGCGGGTTGCCCGGGTCGGGCTTGAGGATCACCTGGAACTGGGTGTGGGTCTGGAGCCGGTTGGGGTTCTCGCCGTAGCGCGAGTCGTCCGGCCGCACGCTCGGCTCCACGTAGGCGACGCTCCACGGCTCGGGACCGAGCACCCGCAGTGCCGTGGCCGGGTTGGCCGTACCCGCTCCGACCTCGGTGTTCAGCGGCTGCGTGATCATGCAGCCGTTGTCGCTCCAGTACTTCTGCAGGGTGAGGATGGCGTCCTGCATGGTCAGCGCCGTCGATACGTTCTTCATGGTGATCGCGCCCGTTCCCCGAGTCGGCCCGGCAAGGTCGGTCATGATCTCATACGTCAACTAGCGCTGACCTGCTGTTTCTTGACCGACCGGTCGGACACCCCGCCGTCGACGCCCTGGTCGGCCGGCCGGCCGGCGCCGGCGCCCAAGCCGGGCCTGCCCGACCCGCGCGACCTGACGTCCCGCGCGACCTGACGACCCGGTCATCCGCCGGGACCACGGCGCGCCCTGTGCTGGTCGACGAGGGCCCTGCTGCCCGGCCTCACGGCGATGGCCGCCACGGCCCGCGCACCGGCGCACCCAGCGCCCGGCTCCGGGCGGACCCGGGCGCGATCGGCCGCTCCACGGAACGCACGGTGGCGCTGACGGGCGGCGGCCACCGCTGCGCCCTGTGGGCGCTCGGGTTGCTGGTGGCGGCCGCGGCGCTGCGACCGGGAGCCGGACCGGCCGCCACGACGGCTCTGGCCGAACCACTGGCCGCCCACCCGGGCCTGGGGTTCGGTGGCGCCCTGGCCGCGGGCCGCGGCAACGCGGCCGGCCACCGAAGGGCTCAGCGCCCTGGACACCGAGCTGACCAACCGTGCCTGGAGTCCGAGCGGAAGCACCTCTCTCCTGGCAGGCGCGCTGTTCCTGGACGCCCCGGGTTGGCCAGGGGCGCGGGGAACTGCGCGACCAGCCCCCACGCACCCGCACCGGGACTCAGCCCTTGACGGACGCCATCCAGGCCTCGACCTCATCCGACCGCCGGGGCAGCGCGGCGCTCAGGTTCCGGTTGCCGTCCTCGGTGACGAGAATGTCGTCCTCGATCCGCACCCCGATACCCCGGTACTCCTCCGGCACCGTCAGGTCGTCCGCCTGGAAGTACAGCCCGGGCTCGACGGTCAGGCACATCCCCGGCTCCAGGACACCGTCGACGTACGCCTCGACCCGCGCGGCAGCACAGTCGTGCACGTCCATGCCGAGCATGTGCCCGGTCCCGTGCAGGGTCCAGCGGCGCTGGAGCCCGAGCTCCAGTACCCGCTCCACCGGCCCCTCGACGAGCCCCCACTCGACGAGCTTCTCGGCCAGCACGCGCTGCGCGGCGTCGTGGAAGTCGCGGTACTTCGCACCCGGCTTCACCGCAGCGATCCCGGCCTCCTGGGCCTCGTACACGGCGTCGTAGATCTTGCGCTGGGTCGCGTCGAACCGCCCGTTGATCGGCAGCGTGCGGGTGACGTCGGCCGTGTAGTACGTGTGCGTCTCCACGCCCGCGTCGAGCAGCAGCAGCTCGCCCGAGCGCACGGCCCCGTCGTTGCGCACCCAGTGCAGTGTGCAGGCGTGCGGTCCGGCGGCGGCGATCGTGCCGTAGCCGACGTCGTTGCCCTCCACGCGCGCGCGGAGGAAGAACGTGCCCTCGATGTACCGCTCGGAGGTCGCCTCGGCCTTGTCGAGGACCTTCACCACGTCCTCGAAGCCGCGCACGGTCGAGTCGACGGCCTTCTGGAGCTCGCCGATCTCGAACTCGTCCTTGACCAGGCGCGCCTCGGAGAGGAAGACCCGCAGCTCCTCGTCGCGCTCGGCGGTGACCTTGTCGGTCAGGGCCGCCTCGATGCCGGCGTCGTAGCCACGCACGACCCGCACCGGCCCGGTGGCCTCGCGCAGGGCGCCGGCCAGCTCACGCACGTCGGAGGCGGGGATGCCGTACAGCGTCCCGGCCTCGGTGAGGGAGTGCCGGCGTCCGACCCACAGCTCGCCCTGGCCGTCCAGCCAGAACTCGCCGTTCTCGCGGTCGGAGCGCGGCAGGAGGTAGATCGTCGCCTCGTGGCCCTCACCCGCGGGTTCCAGGACCAGGACGCCGTCCTCGGTCTGGTTGCCGGTGAGGTAGGCGTACTCGACGGAGGCGCGGAAGGCGTACTCGGTGTCGTTCGAGCGGGTCTTCAGGTTGCCCGCGGGGATCACCAGGCGCTCGCCCGGGAAGCGCGCGGAGAGCGCGGCCCGGCGGGCGGCGGTCTCGGCGGCCTGGGCGATCGGCTCCAGGTCGCGCAGCTCGGTGTCGGCCCAGCCGCTCTTCATGTTCTCGGCCAGCTCGTTCGACACGCCCGGGTACAGTCCGTTCTTCCGCTGCTTGATCGGCTCTTCGCTCTCGTCCGGGCCCGCTGCGTCAGCAGAATCAGGCACTGCCGGGGTGAGCTCCTCCGCCACGGTCATCCTCCTCGATACGGCACTGGACCGTCCTCCACTGTACGGCGGCGCGGAAGCGGGCCCGGGCCCATGACGAGGGACGACGAGGAGGCCTACTCGAACCGGACCGCCAGCAGGACGACGTCCTCCGCACCCTCCGCGGCGTCCAGTCCGTCCGGCAGCACGCTCCGCAGGACGTGGTCGGCGATCGCGCCGGGGTCGCCGCGCAGGGCCCGGGGCACTCCCGCCGCGGCCGCGTGCAGCCGGGCGAAGGCGCGGTCCGTGGCCTCGCCCGTGCGGTGCAGCAGACCGTCGGTGTAGAGCAGAACCGTCTCCCCGGGCTCGGCGAGGATCTCCACGCTGGGCGCCTCCCAGCAGGCGAGCATACCGAGCGGGGCCGAGACGGACGTCTCCACGAACTCGGTGCGGCGCTGTCCGATCAGCAGCGGCGGGCTGTGCCCGGCACCGGCCAGCGTGATCTTGCGCGCGGCCGGTTCGCAGTAGCCGAACAGGGCCGTGGCCGAGCGGGCCGGTTCGGTCAGCCGCAGCAGCAGCTCCAGGTCGGACAGGACGGCGACCGGGTCCTCCCCCTCCATCACGGTGTAGGCGCGCAGCGACGCCCGCAGCCGCCCCATCGCGGCGACCGCGCTCGGGCCCGAGCCGGTCACGGACCCGACGGCCAGGCCGAGGGCGGCTTCGGGCAGTGGCAGCGCGTCGTACCAGTCGCCTCCGCCGCGCGGGCCGGTGCGGTGCCGGGCGGCGAGCTGGACGCCGGCGACCCGGGGCAGCCGGGCGGGCAGCAGCTCGTCCGACATCGTCGCCATGGACGTGCGGGTGCGTTCCAGTTCCAGGAGGCGGGCCAGGTGCTCGGCGGCGTACCGCGCGTAGAGGCCGACGAGGTGGCGCTGCCGCTCGCCCGGTTCGGCGGGCTCGTCGTAGAGCCACACGGCGACGCCGAGGCGGCCCGTGGTGTCGGTGGTCAGGGGGAGGGCGTAGCTGGCGGCGTAGCCGAGACGGGCAGCGACCTCGCGGTGGCGCGGGTCCAGCCCCTCCACGGCGAACAGGTCCGGTTCGGCGATGCCGCCCTCGACGGTGGTCAGCCCGTCGAGGATCCGGCCGTAGGACAGGGCGCTGCGCGGCACCGTCTCGAGATGGCCGAGGTCGGCGCGGGCGAGGCCGAGGCCGATGGTGGTGTCCGGCCCGAGTCCGTCGCCCGGTTCCAGGACGACGAGGCCGCGTCGGGCGCCCACCAGGGCGGCGCCGGCTCTCAGCAGTTCCTGGAGCGCCTCGTCGAGCGCGGCCGTGCGGGCCAGGCGTTCGGTGAGTTCGTGCAGGGTGGTGAGGTCGGAGACCCAGCCGGCGAGGCGGTCCTGGAGCACCGCGCCGGGAGGGATCGGGGGGTTCGCGGGAGCGGCCGGGGACGCACCCGCCGCGATGGGCGCGACAGTGTGTGCGGGTGCTGGAACCGTTGAATCGATTCCAGCCACTTTCGGAGGGTGCGGAGCGTTCATGGCGTCCGGCCTTCCAACCGGTACGTACTGCTCAAAAGCATCGCAAACCCCCATGTCATTCTGCGTCGCTAGCAGTGTCTCCACATGTACACGCACTCGTGAGGAGATGTCCAGCATTGTCCTGCCGGGATTCCTGGTGTCCATGAGGACCGAGAGAACAACTCCCCTTCCTCTTGCGGAAATGCAAAGTTGGCTTAAAACTGCCTCAGGGGACGGCTTATTGCGGTCGACTGGGCTTGCTCGACGGAGCGTCACAACGGTCGTGATGGGTACGTACTCGGTGAAGGCCAGGGGTGGTTGGGAACCACCCGGAACCTGGTGACGGAACCGGGCGTCCTATCCACCGACGACCGTGCCCCATCCTCCCGTGGCGGAGGCGGAGAGAAATACGCGCGACGGCAAACGCCATACTTCGCCACCCCTACGCCACGCCCGTGCTTTCGGTAGACGCAGTATGGGCGGGACGGCCGCGGAGGCAGCCCGAAGCTCGACCCATAGGGGTTCCCCTTGCTTTCAGCAGGGGTGTGATGCGCCAACAGGTACGCACAGTGAAGTGATCGACACATGATGTGATGTGGACCACGGTGTTGCCAGGCGTGCAACGGAAAGGAACGAGCGCTCATGCGCGAGATCCTCGGAAGGCGACGCAGGCTCCTGTCCCAGCGCAGCGACGGGAGGCCTGAGCTGATCGGCGCGGCCCTGACCTACGCGACGCAATGGCAGTGGCCCGTACTCCCGGGTGTGGCGGCGGACCCGCAGGGGCACTCCCGCTGCAGCTGCCCCGACCCCGACTGCACGGTGCCCGGCGCCCACCCCTTCGACCCCGGCCTCCTCGCGGCCACCACCGACGAACGCATGGTGCGCTGGTGGTGGGGCAACCGGCCGACGGCGCCGATCGTCCTGGCCACCGGCGGCCACGCGCCCTGCGCGGTCTCGCTGCCGGCCGTGCCGGCCGCCCGCGCCCTCAAGGCGCTCGACCAGATGGGCATGCGGCTCGGCCCGGTCGTCGCCTCCCCCGCCCGCTGGGCGATCCTCGTCAAGCCGTACTCCATGGAGCAGCTCGGCGAACTGCTCTACGCCAAGGACTTCGTGCCCGGCTCCCTCCGCTTCCACAGCGAGGGCGGCTACCTGGCCCTGCCCCCGTCCGAGACGGGCCAGGGCGAGATCCGCTGGGAGCGCGCGCCGCTGCCCGGCTCGGCATCGCCGTGGGTGCCCGATGTCGAGGCCGTGGTGGACGCCGTGGTCGAAGCCCTCACTCGTACGGGTGTGAGCGCGCCCGAGTTGTAGGGCTGTCGGGCGCGCCGAGCCCGGCGCCCGCCCCGGCGCGTTAAGTTCCGGAGCCATGCGGCGTCATGCCCGGGGCCGCTCCCGGGACCCCCGAAAGACCAGACTGTTCGCCCTCGCGGGCGTCGTGGCGGCGTGCGCGGCCGCACTGCCACTGGCGGTGGCGTCCGCGGGGCCCGTGGGCTCCAAGGGCTCCGTGGGCTCCCCGGGTTCCAAGGGCTCTGTGGGGGTTTCGGGGCCCAAGGGAGCTGCGGGGGCGGTGGATGCCGATGGCCGTGCGTCCGGTTCCGGTCCCCTGCGTACCGCCCCGGGCGCCGACGACGAGGCACCCGGTGCGCCCGTCCCCGGCCGCCCCGTGTTCGGCCCGGGGCCGTCGACCGTCGTGCGCTGCGGCCCCGGGCTCTCCTCGCCCGACGGCATCGAGGCCCAGACCTGTGTGGTGACGCAGGGTGCCGAGACCTGGGCGCGGACCTACTACCGCAACACGACGGGCGAGGCGCTGGACGCCGTACTGAGCCTGATGGGTCCTGACGACCGGAGCGTGCGGATGACGTGCGCCGTGCGGGCGGAGGACGAGCCGGGGACGTGTGAGACGCCCCGGGAGCCGACGCGCGGGAATCCGGCGCAGTACACGGCTGTCGCGGAGTTCGCCGAACGGGGCGGGCGCGGCCCGCTGCTGCTGCGCTCGGGGAGCAACTCGCCCGAGTGAACGGGCAGTTGAGGAGCTGCTGCTTTCCGCGAACGGAAGCGGATACGAAAAGGACCCGGTTGCTGGCGACGGGGGATGCACCAGCAACCGGGCTACAGGAACGGTAACAAGAGATCGGCGGTTCGCAAATTCGAACTCGCCTTTCCGGTCACCGACTGGCTTGTCCCGGCCGGGAGTTGTGAGCTTTCCGGACGGGACGACCGGCCGGCCGGTGGACCGGCCGACCGGGCGCCGGGGCGGGCTTCAGCTGAGCGTGACCTGCCGGTTGGTGAGACCGCCGCGGGCGCGGCGCTCCTCCGCGGTGAGCGGCGCGTCCGTCGCCAGGGCGGCGGCGAGGCGCTCGGCGAACTCCGCCGCGGGCTTCTCCACATCCTCGGCCGTGACCCCGCTCGGCAGGTCCCAGACCGGCACCGTGAGCCCGTGAGCGCGGAAGGAGCCCACCAGGCGGGTGCCCTCGCCGAGGCTGGAGCGGCCCGCGGCGTGCAGCCGCGCGAGGGCGTCCAGAAGCAGCTCCTCTGCGTGCGGCATGACCCACCGGAGATGGTTCTTCTCCGGCGTCTCGCACCAGTACGCGGCGTCCACGCCCTGGAGCTTGACGGTCGGGATGGCCGCGGCGTTGGCCCGCTCCAGGGAGGCGGTCACGTCGGGCGTGGCGTTCTCCGGGTCCGGGACCCAGAACTCGAAGCCGCTGTGCACTTCTGGCTCGAACGCGCCCTCGGGATCGAGCAGATCCTGCAACCGCGGACTGTCGGCCGGGGCGCGGCGGCCCTGGACGGGCGTGCCGGGCTGGGCCTCCAGGGCGCGCTGGAGCGTGTCGGCGAGGTCGCGGCTGATGTCGCCGGAGGAGGTGTCGTTCTGGAGGCCGATCAGGACCGAGCCGTCGTCGCGGCGCAGGGCGGGCCAGGCCATCGGCAGGACCGTGGCGAGCGTGACCGCGGGGACGCCCTCGGGGAGGCCGTCCTTGAGGGTCAGCTCGACCGTGGCCGCCGGGACCAGTTCGCGCAGGGCCACCCAGTCGCACTCGCCGGGCAGGCCCTCGAAGGGGCGGTGCACCAGCTCGGTCGCGGCGTGGGAGGCGGCCCGGCCGTGACAGGCCTTGTAGCGGCGGCCGCTGCCGCAGGGGCAGGGTTCGCGGGCGCCGACGACCGGAACGTCTCCATCAGCGCCTGCGGTGCGGGCTCCGCCCGTGGTCTGCGGGCGCTTGGCCTTCGTCTGGGGTCGCTTCTTGGCCATCGATGGGTCTCCCGGTTACGGCTCGTCTCGTACGGTCGCGAGCCTAGCCGTTCGTACGCCGGGTCACCGGGCCCTGTGGACAACACCCTCTCAGCGCGGCGTACGCGCTCAGTCTGTGTCGTCGTGCACGTCAGTCCGTGTTGTCGTGTACGTGAGTCCGTGTCGTCGTGAACGTGAGTCCATGTCGTCGTGCACGTGAGTCCGTGCCGTCGTGCACGTCAGTCCATGTCGTCGAAGGCGTCCGCGAAATCCAGCCCGGGTATCCGGGAGACCGCGGGGGCGGCGACCCGCGTCGCGAAGTCGTCGCGGCGGTGGCCCGCGTCCGGGTCGTGGACGTCCTCGTGGACGATGACCCACACGGTGACCTCGCCGCGGATGTCGTCGCGTACGCCCCAGTCGTCGGCGAGCGCGGTGATGATGTTCAGCCCGCGGCCGCCGTGCGCCGTGACCGACGGGGTCGCGGGGGCGGGGCGGGTCGGGCCGCCGCCGTCCGTGACCTCGACGATGAGCCGGCCTGCCGGGTCCACGCGCCAGGCGGCACGGACGTCTCCATCACCGGACAGCGCGTCGCCCAAGGGCCTGCCGTGCTTGCACGCGTTGCTCAAGAGTTCGGAAAGGATCAGTACGGCGTCGTCGATGACCGATTCCGCGACTCCGCCTCCGCGCAACTGCGTACGCATCCGGTGTCGCGCTTCCCCCACGCCCGCAGGGCCATGGGGTACGGCCATGCTCGACGACGTGGGCACCTCCTGTGCCACCACCAACGCCACCCCCGAGACCTCCTTCGCCCCACGCCACGGTGTGGATGCCCCATTGGCCTGTACCGGAAACCGGCCAATCCACGTCCCATGACGCATTCACCACGACCGAATACGGATCGAACGCGCCGGAGCACTCCCTGTAACCAACTGGCCGGAAACCGTCGGTGTGGCCGAGATGGGAGGATCCCGTTCGCCAGGGCGTGGGGTCAAGAGGTGTGCGTGGGTCTGGTGTGACTTGAGAGGTTGGCGAGGTCGCGTCGGCCTGAGACGGACGTCAGCGGCCGAGCTGCTCCAGTACCGCGCGCGGGCGGTTCGTGATGATGGCGTCGACGCCCAGCCCGACGCAGAGATCCACGTCCGCGGGCTCGTTCACGGTCCACACGTGCACCCGGTGCCCCGACTGCTTCAGGCGCTCGATGCAGGTGGGGTGGTTGCGCACGATCCGGATGGAGGGGCCCGCGATCCGCACGCCCGGGGGGAGCCGCCCGTCGCGCAGCCGGGGTGAGAGGAACTGCGTCAGATGGACCGTCGGAAGCGTCGGCGAGGCGGCGCGCACGCGGTGCAGGGAGCGGGCCGAGAAGCTCATGACCCGCACCTGGGACTCCTCCGTGGAGGCCGGGGCGTCGAGGCCGAACCGCTTCAGAAGGGCCAGCAGCCGGTCCTCGACCTGCCCCGCCCAGCGGGTGGGGTGCTTGGTCTCGATGGCCAGTTCCACGCGGCGCCCGGCGTCGGCGACGAGTTCCAGCAGCCGCTCCAGGGTGAGGACGGAGGTCGCCTCGCGGTCCTCCGGGCGGTGCTCCCAGTCGGGCTCCTCGTCGCGTCCCCGCCAGGCCTCGCCCGTCTTCCAGGAGCCGAAGTCCAGGGCGGCGAGGTCGGCGAGCTCCAGCGCGGAGACCGCTCCGCGGCCGTTGGACGTACGGTTGATCCGGCGGTCGTGTACGCACACCAGGTGGCCGTCGGCGGTGAGGCGCACATCGCATTCGAGGGCGTCCGCCCCGTCCTCGATCGCCTTCGTGTACGCGGCCAGGGTGTGTTCCGGGGCGTCCTCGGAGGCCCCGCGGTGGGCGACGACTTGAATCACGTGCTGTCGTGCGTGGGTCACCGCGTCATGGTGCCACCGAGTGCGGGTACGCGTCCGGTCGGACGGACTCGGCGGATGCGCAGGTCCGGACGGAGGCATTGGGATTGCATCCTTTTCGCCAGTAATGACCTATATAAAGAATGGCCCCGGACGCACAGCCACCGCTTATGGTGCTCTGACGGCCGGTGGGAAAAGCTGACGGCATACAAAGGGACAAGCACAGCTCCGTCGCGCCGGACCCGTCGACCGGCGTGAAAAAAGCGTGACCGAGTGCGACCCGGAAACCAGCCGTGGATCTAGGAGAGAAGCTGTGAGCACCGAGAACGAGGGCACCGCGGTACCCCCCGCCCCGTCCGCACCCCCCGTGCCGGTGGACGCTCCCGCTGCTCCGGCGCCCCAGGCACAGGCTCCCCAGGGGCCGTACGGGCAGGACGCCCGGGGGCAGGCCCCTCAGGGTCCGGGCGGATCCGGTGACGCCGGTCACCCCGGCGCCTCCTCCTCCGCCCCCGACCCGTCCTGGCCCCCGCCCCCGCCCCCGACCGCCCCCTACGGCGACGGCGGTTCGGGTTCCGGTCCGGGCGGCTGGGGTTCGTCGTACCAGCAGCCGGCGCCCAAGTCCGGCCGCGGACGCGGTGGTCTGGTCGCCGCGGTCCTGGTGGCCGCGCTCGTCGCGGGCGGCCTGGGCGGCGGGCTCGGTTACGTGCTGGCGAAGGACAACGACGAGAGCACCGGCTCCACGACGGTCTCGGCCTCCGCGAACGGCGGCGACGTCAAGCGTGACCCGGGCACGACCGCGGGCGTCGCCGCCAAGGCGCTGCCGAGCACGGTCACGATCGAGGCCGAGAGCAACAGCGGCGAGGGCGGCACCGGCACGGGCTTCGTCTTCGACAAGCAGGGCCACATCGTCACCAACAACCACGTCGTGGCGGACGCGGTGGACGGCGGCAAGCTCACGGCGACCTTCCCCACCGGCAAGAAGTACGACGCCGAGGTGGTCGGTCACGCGCAGGGTTACGACGTGGCGGTCATCAAGCTCAAGGACGCCCCCTCCGACCTGAAGCCGCTCACCCTCGGCGACTCGGACAAGGTGGCCGTCGGCGACTCGACCATCGCCATCGGTGCCCCGTTCGGCCTGTCCGACACGGTGACGACGGGCATCATCAGCGCCAAGAACCGCCCGGTGGCCTCCAGCGACGGCAGCGGCAGCCAGGCGTCCTACATGAGCGCCCTGCAGACCGACGCCTCGATCAACCCGGGCAACTCCGGCGGTCCGCTGCTGGACGCGCGGGGCAACGTCATCGGCATCAACTCCGCCATCCAGTCGACCGGCAACGGCGGCTTCGGCACCGGCCAGTCGGGCTCGATCGGCCTGGGCTTCGCCATCCCGATCAACCAGGCCAAGTACGTCGCCCAGGAGCTGATCAAGAACGGCAAGCCGGTCTACGCGAAGATCGGCGCGTCCGTCTCCCTGGACGACGGCTCCGACGGCGCGCAGATCACCGACCAGGGCGCGGGCGGCGCGGCACCGGTCGAGCCGGGCGGCCCCGCCGCGAAGGCGGGCCTCAAGCCGGGCGACGTCATCATCAAGCTGGACGACCGGGTCATCGACTCCGGCCCCACCCTGATCGGCGAGATCTGGACCCACCAGCCCGGCGACAAGGTCACGATCACCTACGAACGCGACGGCAAGCAGCGTACGGCCGAGGTCACCCTGGGATCCCGCGTCGGCGACAACTGACCCCCACCCGCCCGCACCGACCCGTTACCCTTGTCCCCGCGCCGCCGATCACGGCCGGCGCGGGGAGGCGTGCCCGAGCGGCCGAAGGGAACGGTCTTGAAAACCGTCGTGGCAGCGATGTCACCGTGGGTTCAAATCCCACCGCCTCCGCGTGGTGAGCAGTAAGAACGGCCCCTGACCAGCCAACTTGGTCTGGGGCTGTTCTCGTGTGATCGCACCGCGATTGCCCGTAGTTCCCCGTAGTTTCCCGCTCGATCGGGCACGTGAGGGGCACGGTAGCCTCACGGCATGACCGCACAGCCACGGATCGGCTCCGTCTGGGCTCGACGCGTCCCGGATTACCCGCAGTACGACCGCGACTTTCGTGTGACTGGGGTGTTCATCAAGGGAGATGTCACTTACGTCGAGGTTGAGGATCTCGATGGCGGCTCACTGAGTAGCGGACTGCTTGAGTACATGCTCGACTACGCGAAGCCCGTGACTGGCGAGGACGGCACGGCGTATTGATCCTCAGCCTGTACCTCGTCGAGACTCCCTTAACCCACCACGCAGCCCGGGAGCTCCCCGCGCACGCCACCAGTCGGCCGGCACACGCGAACGGCGCCCCCGCCATCTCGGAGCCTGAGCGCCCCCGCCGGAGGCATGCTTTGAGCGCTGCCGCGCTCCGCGGTTCCCGACTCATGGCACCGGCCCTATCCACATGTGGGCGCGCGTCGGCGCAGCCCGGGCGGAGCGGGCCGAAGGCAGGAGCGGCGCCCGGAGCGGAGCCGGGAAGCGCGCCCGGCGGAGCGGAGCGCAGCCGGGGCTTGATGAGGTAGAGAAACTTGTAACAGCTTGCGCTTGGGCCTACGCGTCGAAGTCGTACTCGGGGCGGTGCGTCTGAGTATCCGGGCTCATGTGCCGGGTCCGCTGGATCGCCATGCTGACCTCATGCACTCGGCAGACCGCCACCCGACGACGGGACGGCAGAGGACGTGAGACGGGCGAATGATCCATCGACGGGCGGGCAGGCAGGGGTCAGCGCCGTGCTGCTCGTCATCGACTTCCTGGTCATCGCCTTGATGGTGTACGGCTACGGGATGGCGGGATGGGCCGACGGCTACGAGAGCGACGGTGTCATGCCGACGGCGGCCTCGCAGGCGGCGTCGGAGGCGGCGTGGCTGCTGGGAGGCGGCGCGGTGCTCACGGGCGGCGGCCTTCTCGCCGTGGGGTGGCGTATCCCGGGCGTCGTGCAGTTGGTCGTCCTGGGAGTCGCCGCGGCGAGCTTCTCCTCGATGGCCGCGGGCTGACAGGGCTCGCCCGCGGAGCCGGACAGGGCCACCGCTTACGCTGAGCGGGCCGGCAGGGTGACACTTCCGCATGGGGCAACGACCAGCGGCTCTCCACCGTCTTCAGCCCTGAGTCCCCACGACGCAGGAGTGCCATGACGAACACCAAGGCGCGGACGGCCGCGCTCATCACCCCCGTCGGGCAGGAAGCCCAGGACGAGGCGAGGGCGTTGGCCGTGGACGGTCGTACGGGGAAGGCCGCGCGGCGGCTGCGCAGGGGGTCCTGGCTCAAGCGGGGCCCGGCCCGGGAGGCCGTGGAACTGCTGGTCGACGGGCACGCGTTGCCCACGAGCAATGCCCAGGGGCTGGCCGCCCTGCGTGAACTCGACGCCGGGCTGGTCGGGGAGCTGACGGCTCTGCTCGACGACGGCCAGCAGATCGCCGCGGTCAAGCTGCTCCGCGAGCGGACGGGTATCGACCTGGCCGGTGGCTATCACCTCGTCCTGGAACTGGGGGGTCCGCCGGGGGAGGACTGAGCACCACGATCACTCCGGCGGTGGAGGCGCCGTCGGTGTCAGGTCGTGGCAGGTGTACCACTCCGTGCCGAGCAGCCGTTCCCGCTCCGGCGCGGAGAGGGCGGCGATCAGGCCCGGCGCGGCTCCCCGTGCCACCTCCGTGCGGTGGGCCAGGACCGCGGCGACCTTCCGGTCCAGCCAGGGGGTGACGTCGACGGTGGCGGAGACGCGTTCGTCGGGGACCGTGCGCATCGCTTTTCCCGTGGGTGCCCAGTGCCCGCCCCACGCCCGCAGGGCCGAGTGCGGGTGGGTGGCCAGGTACAGGGCGCTCGGCTGCCAGGGCTCTCCGGCGTCCGGGAAGAGGCGTTCCAGACCGGCGGCGTGGACCGCGAGCGTGGTCATGCGGTGGGTGTGCACATGGTCCTCGTGGCCGGTCAGCCCGCCGTAGGCGTCGTGGGTGACGACGATCTCCGGGCGAACCTCGCGGAGGTGTGCGACCAGTTCCCCCACCGCCTCGTCCAGCGGGGCGTCGCACCAGCGCGGTCGGCCCGGGGCCGAGCGCGGGACGCGGGAGTCGGCGTAGCCCAGCATGCGGGGCGGGCCGGCGCCCAGGATGCGGAGCGCCTCGGCCAGTTCGGCGGCGCGCGGGGTGTCCGCCGACCAGGTCGGCGTGACGACGGCCGTGCGAGCGCCCGCGCAGGCGGAGCGGGCGAGGATGCCGCCCGCCGACAGGGACTCGTCATCGGGGTGGGCGAAGACCGCGAGGAGGCTCGGCGCCGGCATCAACCCTCCCTACGGCAGGTCCGGCAGGTCCGGCAGGTCCGGCAAGTCCGGCCGGTCCGGCGGTGCGTGCGGTGACTCGGTGATGCTGATCGCCTGGCTCGGGCACTTCTCCACCGCCTCCAGGAGCTCCGGGTCCGCGCCCGCCTGCTCGCGGCCCGGGCGGACGACTCCGAAGCCGTCGACGAACTCGAAGACGGCCGGCACCCGGTGGGCGCACTCGGCGGAGCCGTAGCAGAGATCGCGGTCGACAGAGACCTTCATGCCGCTTTGTCCCCCTCCTGACGGCGTCGGGAGCCGGTGGCCGTCGGGAGTCTGCCTGCCCAGCGCGAAGTCGGCTGAACCGGCCCGGCTACCGCGTGCCGCCGGCGGTCGTCAGCCAGTGGGCGATCCGGCGTACGGCGGCCTCGTCGAGCCGTTCGACCAGGGCCTGGACGGTCGTGTCGTCCTCGGAGGAGAGGTCGTAGAGGCCGGCGTTGGTCAGGCCGGCCATGAGGACCTGGTGGCGGCGGCCGGTCATCCGTTCCGTCAGGGTGGCCGGTTCGCCGGGGGAGGGCTCAGAATCCGGCCGGTACACGGCGGCCTGCGGCTGCGGGGTGTCGTACCGGTGCCACGCGCCGTCCTTCGGCCCCCACAGGGCCACCGTCACCTCGTCGCCCCGGGCCCGCACGGCCCGGGTCATCTCGCCGAGGGCGTACAGGACGGGCGAGCGGTGGGGCGACTGTGCTGCCATGTGCCAGGAGCCCGCGGCCGGCCGGTGGAACAGCGCGACCCAGCGCGGAGCACCCTGCGGCTGTGGGCTCTCGGGACGTGACTCCACTGCGCTCACCCCTGTACATCGCTCCGAAGCGGTACGGCAGGGGCGACCATAGCTGACGGGTCGTCAGTTATCCAGGGTCCGAGAGCAAGGCCGGCCGGGGTGGAAGAGGACGGTCCGCCGGGGTTGCGGGGCGGGGTTCGCCGGGGAGGATCACCACGTCGTCCGGCACCGGTCCCTCCCCTCGTGGGGACCGGTACCGAACGGTGGGGCTGTCGCCGTCCGGCTCGGACGGCAGCTGACCGGATGAACCCGCTGGTGCGTCCGGATCCTGCCATTTTCGGCCACCGGGGAGGAGGTTCCGGCGTTCAGCGGGCGGTATTACCGCAGGTCAGCCATATAAAGTGAGCTTTCCGGTCCGGACGTCCAGGCGTGGGAAGTAAGGAGCTGAGACCTTGAGTTCCGACTCGGGGGCACGCACCGCCTTCGCGGAACGCCTCGCACTGCTGTACAAGGAAGCCGGCAACCCTCCTCTCAAACGGGTGTCCGAAGCGGTCGTCCGGCTCCAGCGGGTCGACGAACGCGGGCGGCCCGTGCGGGTGTCCGCCCAGCGCATCAGTGACTGGCGGCGGGCCCGGAACGTACCGGCCCAGTTCCCCGCTCTCGCGGCCGTGCTGCACGTGCTGATCCCCGAGGCGCGGCGATCGCGGCCCACGCCGGTCTCCCCTGGCCTGTACGACCTCGGCCGGTGGCAGCGGCTGTGGGAACGCGCGGTGGCCGACCCGGTCGGTGAGCGGCCCGCCGCGTCCGCGGGCGGGGAACGCTCCGCGGACGGGACCGCGTCCGCGCCCGGCGGGGTGTGCCCGTACCGCGGGCTGGCCTCCTATCGCCGGCAGGACGCCCGGTGGTTCTTCGGCCGGGAGCGGAGCACGGACGCGCTCGTCACCCAGCTCGGGGCCGCCGCGGACACGGGCGGCCTGGTGATGCTCGTGGGTGCGTCGGGAGCGGGGAAGTCCTCGCTGCTGAACGCCGGTCTGGTACCTGCCCTGCGGGGCGGTGCGCCGGGCGGGGGCGACGGCGACGGCGGCGGCAGTGGCCGGGCGCGGCACGTCGTGCAGCTCGTGCCGGGGGGTGATCCGCTCGCGGAGCTGTGCCGCCGCATCCCCGAGCTGGCGTCCGTCGTGTCGGCCCGGACGGCGGCCCCGGCCGGGGGAGCCTCGCCCCGGCCGGAAGCGGCGCGATCCGCCGGGTCTCCCCGGCGATTCCCGGAGTCCTCTCCCGGTGGAGTCGCCGGTTCCTCTCCCGGTGGAGTCGCCGGTTCCCCTCCCGTAGGTGGTTCCGGACCGTCCTCCGCAGAGGACCCCGCCGCGCCGGATCCCACTGCCGGACCTGCGGCGCAGGGTCCCGCTGCCCGGCCTGGGGCGCAGGGTCCCGCTGCCCGGCCTGGGGCGCAGGGTCCCGCTGCCCGGCCTGCCGCGCAGGAGTCTGCCGCCGGACCTGCCGCGAAGGAGTCTGCCGCCCGGCCTGCCGCGAAGGATCCTGCTGCCGGACCTGCCGCGCAGGAGCCCGCGGCCCGCCCGACCCCGGCACCCACCACCCGCCCGACCCCACCACCCGACGACCGACCACCCCCGGCCCCCGCCGCCCGGCCGACCCCGGCCCCCGCCGCCCGCCCGACCCCAACACCCACCACCCGCCCGACCCCACCACCCGACGACCGACCACCCCCGGCCCCCACCACCCGCCCGGCCCCGGAACACGACGCCGCCCGTGCCGCCGTCGCCGCCTGGGCCCGGCGCGTGGCTCCCTCCGGGGTCCGTCCGGTCGTGATCGTGGACCAGTTCGAGGAAACGTTCACGCTCTGTCCCGACGAGGCGGACCGGCGTGCCTTCATCGAGGTCCTGCACGCCGCCTGCTCGTCCGCCGGTCCCGGCGACCCGGCCCCGGCGGTCGTGGTGCTGGGCATCCGCGCCGACTTCTACTACCGCTGCCTGAGATACCCGGAGCTGGCCGACGCGCTCCAGCACCGGCACATGGTGCTCGGGCCGCTGACCACCGCCGAGCTGCGCGAGGCGGTGACCGGCCCGGCCAAGGCCGTCGGCCTGGAGCTGGAACCGGGCCTCGCGGAGCTGATCGTCCGGGAGGTCAGTGCCGACGGCCTGCGCCCGGCGCACGACGCCGGCGTGCTGCCGCTCCTCTCGCACGCCCTGCTCGCCACGTGGCAGCGCAGGAAGGGGGGCCGGCTCACGCTGGCCGGCTACCGCGCCGCCGGCGGCATCCAGGGCGCGGTAGCCGCGACCGCCGAACGGGCCTGGGCCGGCCTCGACCCGGCCGCGCGCACGGCCGCCCGGCTGCTCCTGCTCCGCCTGGTCCGGCTGGGCGAGGACACCCAGGCCACGCGCCGCCGCGGAACCCGGGATCAGCTGGCACAGGAGTCGGCCGATCCGGGCAAGACCGAGGAGTCCCTGGAAGCCTTGGTCCGCGCCCGGCTGGTGACGCTTGACGCGGAGACCGTGGAGATCACCCACGAGGCGCTGCTGCACGCCTGGCCGCGGCTGCGCGACTGGATCGACGAGGACCGGCAGGGCAATCTGCTGCGCCAGCGCCTGGAGGAGGACGGCCGGGCCTGGGAGGAGTCGCACCGCGACACCTCCCTGCTCTACCGGGGCTCCCGGCTGGAGCAGGCCCACGGGTGGGCGAGATCGGCCGGGGACCGGTTCCTGACCCGCAGCGCGGTGGAGTTCCTGGCCGCGTCCGTCCGGCTGCGCAGACGGATCACCTGGATCAGCCGGGGCGCGGTGGCGGCGCTGGTCGTGCTGGCGCTGCTGGCCGGCGGGTCGGCCGTCGTGGCCTGGAAGCAGCGGGACGCGGCCGTCTTCGAGCAGGTGCTCGCCCAGTCCGACCGCGTCCAGCACACCGACCCGTCGCTGTCCGCGCAGCTCGACCTCGTGGCGCACGGGCTGCGGCCCGACGACAAAGGCGCGAACAGCCGGCTGATCTCCATCGTGAACGCCCCGCTCTCCACCCCCCTCACCGGCCACACGGGCGCCGTCTACCTCACGACCTTCAGCCCGGACGGACAGGTCCTGGCCACCGCCAGCTACGACCGGACCGTACGGCTGTGGGACGTTCGCGACCCCAGGCGACCGAAGCCACTGGGAGGGCCTCTCACCGGCCATACGAGCTGGGTGAGCAGCGCGGTCTTCAGCCCGGACGGCCGGACGCTGGCCAGTGCGTCCGACGACGGCACGATCCGGCTGTGGGACGTGACCGACCCCGAGCACCCGAAGGCGCTCGGCGAGCCCCTGACCGGCCACGACGGCACGATCTACCTGATCGCCTTCAGCCCGGACGGGCGCACGCTGGCCTCCGCCGGGGACGACCGCACCGTCCGGCTGTGGAACGTGGCCGACACCAGCCGGCCGCGGGCCCGGGGTGAGCCCCTGACCGGGCACACGGCAGCCGTGCGGTCGGTGGCGTTCGGCCCGGACGGCCGGACGCTGGCCGCGGGGGGCGACGACGGCACGATCCGGCTGTGGGACGTCTCCGGCCCGGGGCACCCGGAGCCGGCCGGGGCGCCGCTGACCGGCCACACCGCCACCGTGCACTCCGTGGCCTTCAGCCCCGACGGGCGCACCCTCGCCAGCGGCAGCGCGGACGGGACCGTACACCTGTGGGACATGGCCGGTCCGGGCCGCCCGGCCGCGGTCGGCGCGCCGCTCACCGGCCACACCGCGCCGGTCTGGTCCGTGGCGTTCAGCCCGGACGGGAACATGCTCGCCGCGGCCAGCGCGGACAGCACCGCGAGCCTGTGGAAGGTCAGCGATCCGGAGCACGCGTCGCAGGTCGGAGGGCCCCTGGCGGGCAGCAGCGGCGAGATGTACGCGCTCGGCTTCAGTCCCGACGGGCGCACGCTCGCCACCGGGGCGGGCGACAACAAGGTCCGCCTGTGGTCGCTGCCCACGTCGGACATGACCGGCCGGACCGGAGTGTTCCGGCCGGACGGGCGGCTTCTCGCGACGGCGGCCCGGGACGGGCGGATCCGGCTGTGGGACGTGCGGACGCCCGGCAGGCCGATCCGGATAGGAGAACCGTTTCGCCCTGGCAGGGGCGACGTGCGTTCCCTGGAGTTCTCCCCGAACGGCCGCACCCTTGCGGTGGTGACGGGCGACCGGGTGGTGGAGCTGTGGAACCTCGGCGACCCCGAGCGCCCGGTCCGCCACGGCTCCCCGGCACCCTTGCGCATCCGGTACGCGGACCCGCTGGCCTTCAGCCCCGACGGGCAGATCCTGGCCACCGCCTACGACGACCGCACCATCCGGCTGTGGAACATCGGCGACCCGGCCCGGCCGCGCCCGCTCGGCACCCCCCTCACCGGCCACAAGGGCTACATCAACCACCTCGTGTTCAGCCCGGACGGCCGCACGCTCGCCAGCGGCAGCGCGGACGGCACGATCCGGCTGTGGAACGCGACCGACCCCGGCCGGGTGACCCTCCTCGGAGCGCCTCTGCGCGGCCACCTCGGAGCGGTCAACGCGCTCGCCCACAGCCGCGACGGCCGCGTCCTGGCCAGCGCCGGCGACGACAACTCGGTGCGCCTCTGGGACATCACGGACCCCGCCGAGGCCTCCGAGCAGGCGCGGCTCACCGGTCACACGGAGGCGGTCGTATCGCTGACGTTCAGCCGGGACGGCCGCACCCTGGCCAGCGGCGGCAACGACAGCACCGTCCGGCTGTGGAACGTCTCCGACCCCCCGCACGCCACCGCGATCGGCCCGTCGATGAGCCCCAACGCCAAGACCGGCACCTTCCTGGCGTTCAGCCCGAACAGCCACATGCTGGGGGTGTCGAGCGGCGCGGACACGATCCGGCTCTGGGACCTCGACGTCGACACGGCCGTCCGCCGCATCTGCTCGCTGACCCGGGGCGTGCTGACGCCGGACACCTGGCGGGAGTACCTGCCCCGGCTCTCCTACGATCCGCCGTGCGACGACTGACGAGACCGTCTGGGCCAACGGGCCCGGGAATCACGGTAGTTCAGTGATACCAGTCACAACCGGGGTTTCCTGACGGTCAGTCGGCTCGTGGTGGGCAAGCGCTTGTTACCCTTGGCCATAGCTCGACCGCTGGTGCATCCCCCGTCGCCAGCGGTCGAGCCTTTTTCAGCGCAGGTCGAGGCGCATCAGAATGCGGGGGTGACCGGCCAGCACCGAGGTCGTGTCCGCCGCGTGCGCGAAGCCGGCGCGCTCGAAGTTCTTCCGCAGACCCGCGTACGCCATCGTCAGATCGACCTTGGCGTCGCCGTTGTCCAACGGGTACGCCTCGATCGCCGGTTCGCCCCGGTCGCGGGCGAACTCGACCGCGCCGGCGATGAGGGCGTGCGAGATGCCCTGCTTGCGGTGGCCGGGGCGGACCCGGACGCACCAGAGCGACCACACCGGCAGGTCGTCGAGGTGCGGGATCTTGCGGTTGCGGGCGAAGGAGGTGTCCGCGCGCGGGGCGACGGCGGCCCAGCCGACCGGCTCGGCACCGTCGTAGGCGAGGACGCCCGGGGGCGGTTCCGCCCGGCACAACTCGGCGACGTACGCGCCGCGGGCCGGGCCGCGCAGTTCGTTGTTGAGCCGGGAGGGGATCCGGTAGCTCAGGCACCAGCAGACGTTCGCCGTGGGCGACTTCGGCCCGAGCACGGCACGGACGTCCTCGAAGGCCGTGGCCGGGCGAACGTCGATGCTCATGCCCCCACGATGTCACGCCCCGGGCGGCCGCGCCCCGGAAGCCGGGGACACGGCCTGGCTGAACGCCTCGTAGAACGGCTGGGCCATCCCGGCGAGTACCGAGGCGCCCTGCGCGAACGGGGTGATGGGGTCGATCGCCCCCGACCGTCCGCCGCCCCCTCCGCCGCTCCCCCCTCCCCCCTCGGCGGCCAGCGCGGACGAACCGCCCTGAAGGACGACGAGCGCGACGAGGAGAGCAGCGGCACGAGAGAGCAGACGGAGTCGCATGCATGCTTCAACGAACCGCATCGCGGCAGGTCACAGGCGTGCCGTTAGTGATGTAGACGTACCGGTGGGCCTGGGCGCGGTCTAGGCGGACGCCGCCCGCAGCATCCGCAGCTGGCCGATCTCGCTCACGTTCTTCATCAGCTCAGCGTTCACCCAGGCCACCATGTGCTCGACGGTGTGCCCGGGATCGTTCGGCCAGGGGAACGGGGCCGTGGCGTCCAGGTCCTCGTCGGTGAGGTCGTCCAGGACCTTCAGCCACTGCGTACGCAGGCCCCGCAGCCACTCGACCGTCGGGGCGCCCTCTCCGGGCCAGACGATGTCCGCCCGGTCGCGGGGCGGGCGGCCCTGCGCGTGGTCGAGGGTGACGCTCCACCACCATCCGATGTGCCAGCTCACCCACCCGAGGGTGGGTACGGGGACCGGGTCGGGCTCGGTGTCCGCCCAGTCCGGGACCCAGGTGCCGTCGGGGCCCCGGCGCATCGTCCAGCAGAGCTCCGCGGGCTCCCAGAGGAAGTCCCCGGGCTCCAGCCGCTCCAGGTGGTACTCGAACAGTGTCCAGGTGAACTCGAACTGCCAGCGCGGCAGTTCCGTACGGGAAGCGCTCATCGGCCGACCCTACGGGGGCGCCGGGGCGTCCCGGGCCAGCACGGCCCAGTCGAGGTCGCGCAGCGCGGGCTCGGCGTCGCAGTCCGACGGCAGGCGGGGCGTGGACTGGAACCAGACGACGGTCAGGCGCGAGCGGCAGGCGACCGGGTCGCGGGCCGGGTCCAGGGCCGCCGAGTGGAACGTGCCGAGGCAGGCCACGGCGGGCAGCACCTCGACCGGCCCGAGGCCGCCCGCGTACTGGTCGGGGTACTCGCGCCGGGGCGGGACGAGGTGCACCGGCGTGCCCGGGCGGGACCGCTCGGCGGCGTGCAGGAGGCTGCGGATGCGCAGGTCGTTCAGCGGCTTGCAGGGGTAGCCGTCGAGCAGGTCGCCGTACGTCGACGAGAACCGCAGCTCGGCGAGGTCCACCGGGCGGCCGGAGGCCAGGACGAGGCGGGCGAGCGCCAGGGCCGGCCTTTTCGCGTGGAGTTGCATCGAGGTCTTTCGGTGGTGGTCAGGGACGGAGCCGGGTTCACGGCCGGTGCCCGGTCATCCGTGCCGCCGAGGCGATCGTCGCCCGGGCCTCCCGTTCGGACAGTCCGGTGGCCCGGGCCGCGTCGGCCAGCGGATCCACGAGCGCCGGGCCGATGCCGTCCTCGTAGGCCCGGCAGGCCGCCCAGAACAGGCGGGTGTTGCGCTGGCCCTCGTGGGCGGCCAGGACGAACTGGACCAGGCCCTGGCCGTGCCCGCCGGCCGCGGGAGGCACCGCGTGGTGGGCGCGGGGTGGCGGCAGGAGCAGCCGCAGGAGGGAGCGGGGGCAGGGGGCGGGGGCCAGGTGCGCGGTACCGGGGGCGGCGGCGTACACGCCCTGGCCCGTGCGGGAGCCGGGGCCGACCAGGTAGCCGCCCGCGCCCCGGATGTCGATACCGGGGGCGAGGCGGCCCGCCGAGTTGGGGACGACCACCTCGGACGGTCCGCTCAGCCACAGGTGCCGCCCGCCGGACGGGGTCACCACGACCACGGTCGGCGGGATCGTGAAGAGGTGCCGCAGCGCCAGCTCGCGCAGGGCGGCCGAGGAGTCCGTGCCGGTCTTCACGTCCAGGTCGAGGCCGATCAGGTGGTGCGGGGGCAGGCCGCAGGCGATGCCGTAGCCGGTCGCCCAGGGCGCGGCGGCGAACAGCTCGCGGATGCGGTCCGGGTCGCTGGAGGCGTCATAGACCCCGTGTCCGAGGCGGCCGCAGGCGCCGTGGCAGGGGGAGGGCGCGGGGTCGTCGCGGTGCGGGGAGCGCAGTGCCGGGAGCTTGGAGCGGGACAGGGGGAGGACGGCCAGTCCGCGTTCGGCGGCTGACAGGGCGTGTGCGAGGGCCAGCGTCGTGGCCTGCCGGTCGGTGGTGGCCATGCCTCTAGTTTCGTACGTACGTTCGAAAAAGGAAAGAGGGAACGGGTGCGACGCGCCGGGGCCGGGCGGCGGCCGGAGAAGCTGCTGGAACGCTTCATCCCTTGCGGCACCCGGGTTCGAACGCCCCCTTTCGCTCCCATCCGGTACGGAAGTGACGCATAGGGGTTTATCGACTTGTCCTCACGCTTGCGTGCGAATAGCGGCTTCCGGTGTGGTTCGCCGGGGATTCGGTGGGCAACTCTGGACTCGCGACGTCGAGCACCGCACCGGGGCGGTCGGCCAACCTCCCTGGTGACAGCAGTGGTTCACGCACGAAACGGCCATGAGCCGGTGCGTCCTCGATTCCGAGAAGTCCTGGAGGGACAAGAACATGGCAAGCATCCGTACCGCCCGCGTCATCGCAGCCGTCTCCGCGCTTCCGCTCGCCGCCGCCCTCTTCACCGGCGTCGCGACGGCGGACAACGGCGCCTTCGCGGACAACGGATCCATCGCGGCCGTCACGGAGGCCGAGCAGGGCAACCTCGGCAGCGGCGTCGGCGGCGACAACTTCGGCACCGCGGCCACCACCCAGCAGCAGGCCGTCGGTGACGGCGCCTCGAACCAGAGCAACACCGCCCAGGTCAACGGCTCGGAGTTCACGGCCGTCAACCAGGGCAACGCCAACACCGCCATCAGCTTCGCCCCGCTGTGGTGGTGAGCTGAACGGGACGGTGCGGCGGCACCGTCCCGGGCGCCGTGGGGGGTGTGCTTCGTGGGGTCACAACGTCTGAGCGGCGGTACTCCGGTATCGCCGCGCAGGCGTTTTTCGCGCGTCTGCCGGGTCTTGACGGCGCAGCCGATCTGACGGACAGTCAGAAACCGTGAGAGGTGAGCCGGAGGTCCACGAGGAATTCGAGGCGCGCCTGAAGGCCTACGAGGGCCTCCCGGCCGCCGCCACCGGGGTCGGGCGCGACCCGGTCAACGAGCCGATGATCAGGCACTGGTGCGAGGCCATGGGCGACACCAGCCCCGCGTACACGGGACCGGACGCCATCGCTCCGCCCACCATGCTCCAGGCGTGGACCATGGCCGGCCTCACCCGCCGTCCCGAGCGCACGGCCGCGTACGACGAACTGCTCACGCTGCTCGACGCGTCGGGCCACGACGCCGTCGTCGCCACCGACTGCGAACAGGACTACCTGCGCCCCCTGCGCCCGGGCGACCGGATCACCTTCGACTCCGTGATTGAGTCGGTGTCCGCCCGCAAGACCACGAAACTCGGCACCGGCTACTTCATCACCACCCGCACGGACGTCCGGGCCGGGGGCGAGCTCGCCGGCACCCACCGCTTCCGCATCCTCAAGTACGCCCCCGCACACCGGCCTTCGCGACCGGCGGAACGCCGCCCCCGCCCGGTCGTCAACCGCGACAACGCAGGCTTCTGGGAGGGCGTCGCCCGCCACGAACTGCTCATCCAGCGCTGCACGGCCTGCCGCACCCTGCGCTTCCCCTGGCTGCCCGGGTGCAACGCGTGCGGCTCCCCGGACTGGGACACCGTGCCGGCGAGCGGCGAGGGCAGCGTCTACTCGTACGTCGTCATGCACCACCCGCCCTTCCCGGCCTTCGAACCGCCCTACGCAGTCGGCCTCATCGAACTCGCGGAGGGCGTGCGGATCGTCAGCAACGTGGTCGGAGTGCCGTACGACGAGGTACGGATCGGCATGCCGGTGCGGCTGGAGTTCCGGCGCTACGACGAGGAGCTGGAGCTGCCGGTGTTCCAGGGGGTGGGCCCGTGAAGGCCGGTGACCGCCTCCCGCCGCTGGAGATCCCCGTGACCCGGACCCTGATCGTCGCCGGGGCGATCGCCTCCCGGGACTACCAGGACGTCCACCACGACCCGGAGCTCGCCCGGCGCAAGGGCTCCCCGGACATCTTCATGAACATCCTGACGACCAACGGCCTGGTCGGCCGCTACATCACCGACCACTTCGGCCCGCGGGCGGAGCTGCGCCGGGTCGCCATCCGGCTGGGTGCGCCCAACCACCCCGGCGACACGATGGTGCTCACGGGCACGGTCGAGGAGGTCGACGGCGACCTGGTGACCGTCCGGGTCGTCGGCGCGAACGGCATCGGCAAGCACGTCACCGGCACCGTGACGGTGAGGATCCCGGCATGAGCCTCAGAGGGCGGGACGGTCTCGGCGGGCGCGCGGCCGTCGTCGGGGTGGGGGCCACCGCCTTCACCAAGGACTCCGGCCGCAGCGAACTGCGCCTCGCCGTCGAGGCGGTGCGCGCGGCCCTGGCGGACGCCGGGCTGACCCCGGCCGACGTCGACGGCATGGTCACCTTCACCATGGACACCAGCCCCGAGATCACCGTCGCCCAGGCGGCCGGCATCGGGGAGCTGTCCTTCTTCTCCCGCGTCCACTACGGCGGCGGCGCGGCCTGCGCCACCGTCCAGCAGGCCGCCCTGGCGGTCGCGGCGGGCGTCGCGGACGTGGTCGTCTGCTATCGCGCCTTCAACGAGCGCTCGGGCCGCCGCTTCGGCTCCGGGGTGCGGCAGCGGGAGCCGTCGGCGGAGGGCGCGGCCCTCGGCTGGTCCCTGCCGTTCGGCCTGCTCACCCCGGCCTCGTGGGTGGCGATGGCGGCCCGGCGCTACCTCCACACCTACGGGCTGACCCCGGAGGCGTTCGGGCACGTGGCCGTCGTCGGCCGGAAGTACGCGGCGACCAACCCGGCGGCGCACTTCCACGGCCGGCCCATCACCCTGGCCGATCACGCCGCCTCGCGCTGGATCGTCGAACCGCTGCGGCTGCTCGACTGCTGCCAGGAGACGGACGGCGGCCAGGCCCTGGTCGTCACCTCCGTCGAACGGGCCCGCGACCTGCCCCACCCGCCCGCGGTGATCGCCGCGGCGGCCCAGGGTGCCGGACGCGCCCAGGAGCAGATGACGAGCTTCTACCGCGACGACCTGACCGGCCTGCCCGAGGCCGCGGTGGTCGCCCGGCAGCTGTGGCGCGCCTCGGGGCTCTCACCGGCCGACATCGATGTGGGGATCCTCTACGACCACTTCACGCCGTTCGTGCTGACGCAGCTGGAGGAGTTCGGCTTCTGCGGCCCCGGTGAGGCGGCGGACTTCGTGGCCGGGGAGCACCTGCCGCTCAACACGCACGGCGGTCAGCTGGGGGAGGCGTACCTGCACGGCATGAACGGCATCGCGGAGGCCGTCCGGCAGATCAGGGGGACGGCGGTGAACCAGGTGCCCGGGGCGCAGCGGGTCCTGGTGACGGCGGGGACGGGCGTGCCTACGTCGGGACTCGTACTGACCGCCGCCCCTCAGGGGTGAACCCGCAGTACCCCGGGTCCACCGCTCCACCTACAGGAGGTGCGGCGGACCCTACCCCTACAACCTGAGGGGGACCTCGCTTCGGGACCTGCGGCCGATCCGCTCGGGGTGCCCCCGCTCCTAGCGTTGAGCCATGACCACACTCGTCTGCACGAGCGCTTCGAAGGCGGCCGGACCAGCGGCGCAGACCCTTCCGTACCCGTCGTTCTCGTCGTACGTCAGGGCCCGCCAGCCGGTGCTGCTGCGTACCGCCCGCTCGCTCACCGGCAACCCGAGCGACGCGGAGGACCTGCTGCAGACCGCCCTCACCAAGACGTACGTCGCCTGGGAGCGCATCGAGGACCACCGCGCCCTCGACGGCTATGTGCGCCGGGCGCTGCTGAACACCCGGACCTCGCAGTGGCGCAAGCGCAAGGTCGACGAGTTCGCCTGCGACGAGCTGCCCGAGCCGGACCCCGTGCCCGGCGGTGACGACCCGGCCGAGCAGCAGGCGCTGCGCGACGCGATGTGGCGGGCGATCATGCGGCTGCCCGACCGGCAGCGGGCGATGGTGGTCCTCAGGTACTACGAGGACCTCAGTGAGGTCCAGACGGCCGAGGTGCTCGGCGTCTCGGTCGGCACGGTGAAGTCGGCCGTCTCCCGGGCGATCGGCAAGCTCCGCGAGGACGCTGAGCTGGGACTTGTCCGCCGGTGAGGCGGTGCCCCGCCCGCTTGTGAGACGCCCCTCCGGCATGGCGTGATCTGATCGATCACCCGGTCCTAGTGACATACCACGCGGTATGTGCGCAGAATCAGCGCAACCTTTACCACCGCGTAGGCAAAGTCGCCCCCGGGAGGACGCCGTGCTGAGCACCATGCAGGACGTACCGCTGCTGATCTCAAGGATCCTGACCCACGGGTCGACGATCCACGGGACATCACAGGTGACCACCTGGACCGGTGAGGACGAGCCGCACCGCCGCTCCTTCGCGGAGATCGGCGCCCGCGCGGCCCAGCTGGCGCACGCGCTGAAGGACGACCTGGGCGTCACCGGCGACGAGCGCGTCGCGACCCTCGCCTGGAACAACGCGGAACACGTCGAGGCCTACTTTGCGATCCCGTCGATGGGCGCGGTCCTGCACACCCTGAACCTCCGCCTCCCGCCCGAGCAGCTGGCCTGGATCGTCAACCACGCCGCCGACCGCGTGATCATCGCCAACGGTTCGCTGCTCCCCCTGCTCGCTCCGCTGCTGCCGCACCTGAAGCCGGTCGAGCACGTGGTCGTCACGGGCCCCGGAGACCGCTCCCTCCTCGACGGCGCGGCCGCCGGTGGCATCCACGTTCACGAGTACGAGGACCTGATCGCCGGCAAGCCGACCTCGTACGACTGGCCCGAGCTGGACGAACGCCAGGCCGCCGCGATGTGCTACACCTCCGGCACCACCGGCGACCCCAAGGGCGTGGTCTACAGCCACCGTTCGGTCTACCTGCACTCCATGCAGGTCAACATGGCCCAGTCGATGGGCCTGACCGACGAGGACACCTCCCTGGTCGTGGTCCCGCAGTTCCACGTGAACGCCTGGGGCCTGCCGCACGCGACCTTCATGACCGGCGTGAACATGCTGATGCCGGACCGTTTCCTCCAGCCGGTCCCGCTCGCCGCGATGATCGAGAGCGAGCGGCCGACCCA
The DNA here is from genome assembly GCF_040637495.1 of Streptomyces sp. NPDC029044. NCBI lineage: Bacteria > Bacillati > Actinomycetota > Actinomycetes > Kitasatosporales > Streptomycetaceae > Streptomyces > Streptomyces sp. NPDC029044. Next base: position 119,988 of record NZ_JBEZWN010000003.1, on the reverse strand, counting down.
CGCCGCCGCCGTCCCCACCATCTGGCAGGGCCTGCTCGCCGAGCTGACCGCGAACCCGCGCGACGTCTCCTGCCTCGGCCAGGTCACCATCGGCGGCTCGGCCTGTCCGCCCTCGCTGATGGAGGCCTTCGACAAGCTGGGCATGCGGGTCTGCCACGCCTGGGGCATGACGGAGACGTCCCCGCTGGGCACGATCGCCCGTCCGCCGGCCGGAGTGGCGGCCGGCTCGGAGGAGGAGTTCGCCTACCGCCTCACCCAGGGCCGTTTCCCGGCCGGTGTCGAGGGCCGCCTGACCGGCCCCGGCGGCGAACGCCTCCCCTGGGACGGGGAGTCGGCCGGCGAGCTGGAGGTGCGCGGCCCCTGGATCGCCGGTGCCTACTACAACGGCCCCGACGGCGAACCCCTGCGCCCCGCCGACAAGTTCAGCGAGGACGGCTGGCTCAAGACGGGCGACGTCGGCACGATCTCCGCCGACGGCTACCTCACCCTCACCGACCGGGCCAAGGACGTCATCAAGTCCGGCGGCGAGTGGATCTCGTCGGTGGAGCTGGAGAACGCGCTGATGTCCCACCCGGACGTCGCCGAGGCGGCCGTGGTGGCCGTCCCCGACGACAAGTGGGGCGAGCGCCCCCTGGCCACGGTCGTCCTCAAGGAGGGCTCCACCGCCACCTTCGACACCCTGCGCGCCTTCCTCGCCGACGAGGGGAAGATCGCCAAGTGGCAGCTTCCCGAGCGGTGGACGATCGTCGAGGCGGTCCCGAAGACGAGCGTAGGCAAGTTCGACAAGAAGGTCCTGCGCAGGCAGTACGCGGAGGGGGAGCTGGACGTCACCAGCCTCTGACCCGCCCCGGACCGCCGTACGGCAGCACTTCACCGTCGTACGGCGGTCACGCCCCACCCGAGCACCAGCCACACCCCCGCGACGACGCACACCCCGCCCCACCCGAAGTGGCTGTAGGCGGTTCCCGCGAGGGCCGATGCGGCCGCGCCGCCCGCGAAACCGGCGACCACGTAGGCGGTGTTGGCCGTGGCGGGGGTGGAGGTCGCGGTCAGGGCCAGGGTCTGGTTGGCGACGTGGGAGGCGACCAGGGCCGCGTGCACGGCGACCGCGGCGGCGAACAGCGCCCAGAGCACGTGCCCGCCCAGCCAGAACAGCGGCACCGAAACAGCGGCGATCAGATACGCGGAGCGCACGACCCGGGCGGCCCCGAACCGGTCCACCAGCCCGCCCGCCAGCGGCGCCACCGCACTCGCGGTCAGCCCGAACAGGCCGAACAGCCCGGCGGTCGCGATGGACAGGCCGTACTCCGGACCGGTCAGCAGCAGCGCCAGTGAGGTCCACAGCGCGCTCCACGCACCGAACATCCCGGCCTGCCGCACGCACGCCCGCCACAGCTCGGGCGAGCTCCGCAGCACCGACGGCAGCGCGAGAAGCCCCGCGAACAGCGGGCCCTCCCGGCGCCGCCGCGACGGCAGGACCACCGCGGTCGCGAGGCCCAGGGCGAGGGTGAGCACGGCCGCGCCCGCGAACACCCACCGCCAGCCGAACGCCTGCCCGGCCGGCCCGCCCACGACCCGGGCCGCGACGATGCCGGCGAACAGGCCCGCGATGACCGCCGCGACATGCCTGGCCCGCCGCTCGGCGGGAGCACGCTCGGCGACCAGCGGGACGAGCAGCTGGGGGATCACGGTCGCCGCCGAGGCGACGAACACCGCGGCCGCGAGGGCGGCGGCGCCCGGGGCGGCCGCACTGGCACCCAGCGCGAGCGCGGTGACGAGCGTGAGCCCGGCGACCAGCCGGCGCCGGTTCACGCTGTCGCCGAGCGGGGCGAAGAACAGCAGCCCGACCGCGTAGCCGAGCTGGGCGACCGAGGCGATCCAGGCGATGGCCGAGGGCGCCGTGCCGAAGTCGCGGGCCATGAGCGGGAGCAGCGGCGCGGCGAGGTAGATGTTGGCGGCGGTCACCGCGCTGCACACGGCGAGCAGCGTGAGGAAGAGGCCGGGGGCGGGTGTACGGGCCTGCCGCACCGGGGCCGTGGCCCGGGCGGCGGTGGCGGTCGCTGACGGCATGGGAGGGGACTCCTTGGAGTCGGCTCTAACAACTAACTGGTTGGTTGGCTGACGGGGGAACAGTGTGAGCCGCCCCTTCATTCCCTGTCAACCAAACAGTTGGTTACCCGGCGCGCTACCCTCTCCCCCATGGCAGCAAGGGACCCCGAGGCCACCAAGGCCCGGATCTTCGAGGCGGCGGTCGCCGAGTTCGCCCGGCACGGCATCGCCGGCGCCCGCATCGACCGCATCGCCGGCGCGGCGAAGGCCAACAAGCAGCTCATCTACGCCTACTTCGGCAACAAGGCCGAGCTGTTCGCGATCGTCCTGGAGAAGAAGATGCTCCACCTCGCCGAGGCCGTCCCCGTCGACCCGGACGACATCGAGAGCTGGGTCGACCGCCTGATGGACTACCACGCCGCCCACCCCGAGCTGCTGCGCCTGCTCTTCTGGGAGGGCCTGGAGTACGGCAGCACCGAGCTGCCCCACGAGTCCCACCGGCAGGAGCACTACGCCCGCAAGGTCGCCGCCCTCCGCGAGGGGCAGCGGCGCGGAGCCGTCACGGACGCCATTCCGGCGGCCGACCTGCTGTTCCTGCTGACCGCCCTGGCCAACTGGACCGCCGTCGTCCCCCAGATGCGACGCATCCTGGTCGGCGACGGCGCGTCCGAACGGGACCGCCTGCGCGCCTCGGTGAAGGAGGCCGCGCGCCGGCTGACGGCCCGGTAGGACGACCGCCCGGTGCTCAGTTGGTCCCGATCCGGCTGAGCAGCTCGACGATCCTGGACTGCACCTCGGAGCTGGTGGACCGCTCCGCGAGGAACAGCACCGTCTCCCCGGAGGCCAGCCGCGGCAGGTCCGCCTGGTCGACTGCGGCGGTGTACACGACGAGCGGGGTGCGGTTGAGCTGCCCGTTCGCCCGCAGCCAGTCGATGATCCCGGCGTACCCCTCCTGCCGCCGGTGCACCTGGAGCAGGTCCATCACGACCAGGTTCGGCCGGAACTGCCCCGCCAGCGTCACCGCGTCCGCGTCACTCGCGGCCCGCGCGACCTGCATGCCGCGCCGCTCCAGCGTCGCCGTCAGCGCCAGCGCGATCTCCGCGTGCTCCTCGATCAACAGGACCCGCGGCGGGTGCTGCTCGCTGTCGCGCGGCGCCAGCGCCTTCAGCAGCACGGCCGGATCGGCGCCGTACGCCGCGTCCCGCGAGGCCTGCCCGAGCCCGGCCGTGACGAGGACGGGGACCTCGGCGGCCACGGCGGCCTGCCGCAGCGACTGGAGTGCCGTCCGCGTGATCGGCCCGGTCAGCGGGTCGACGAACAGCGCGGCGGGGAAGGCCGCGATCTGCGCGGCGACCTCCTCGCGCGAGTTCACGATCACCGGCCGGTAGCCCCGGTCGCTCAACGCCTGCTGGGTGCTGACGTCCGGCGCCGGCCACACCAGCAGCCGCCGCGGATTGTCCAGCGGCTCGGGCGGCAGCTCGTCGTCCATCGGCTGCGGCCGCGGCGGATCGGCCACCTCGACGGCCCCGCCGGGCCCGTCCAGCGGCTCCGGTCCTTCGGCGGCGTTCTCGTCCGGTGCGCCTATGGCGTACGACCGTCCGCCGCCCTCGGTCAGCTGCGCCAGGCGCGACTGACCGGCGAGGGACGGCTGCGCCGGCACCGGTGCGGTGGCCGGGGCGGGCACCTGCGCGGCGACCGGCGGCGGCGTGTGACCGGCCGTCGGATGCGGCCGCGCGGCCTGCTCCGGACGGGGTGCCTGCTGCTCCGGACGCGGCTGCCCCTGCTCCGGCCGGGCCGTCTGGTCCGTACGCGTCGCCGGGTCGGGCGGGGTGCCGAGCTTGCGGCGCCGTCCCGATCCGCCCGGCTGGTGCGGGGGCGGCGTCGCCGTCTGCTGCGGATGCGGGGCGGACTGCGGGGCCGGTACGGCCGAAGGCTGCTGGACCTGGACCGCCTGCCGGTTGAACGGCACGCCCTGGCCCAGCGTCCGCACGCTGATCGCACGGCCTTGCGTCGAGTTCGGGTCGACCGGCGCGGGCCCGGCGGCCTCCGCGGGCAACGGCTGAGCCGCCCGCGGCGAGCCCTCCGGCGGCAACGGGGTGCCCGGGGCGGGCGTGTGCTGGCGCGCGGCCCGGGGCGGTGTGCCGTTCGGAGGCGCGGGGTGTACGGCACCGGCCCCCGACGTGTCGTCGGCGCCGGGCCATGGATGGGCACCGGGCTGCTGAGCACCGGGCTGGGCAGCGGTTCCCTGGGCGGGCGTGCCCCCGGGCGGAGTGCCCTGCCCGGGAGCGGCCTCGGCGGGAAGCGGCCCGGCGGGGGGCTGCTGCGGCAGGGGCTGGGCCGGGGCGGGGGGCTGCACGGCCTGTCCCGGAAGGGCCGCCTGCACGCTCTGCCCGAGCCCGCCCTGCGCGGGGACGGACACGCCCTGCGGCTGGGCGACGTGCGGGGCGTTCGCGTGGGGGACGTTCCCCTGCGCGGGAACGGGCACGCCCTGTGGCGGTACGGCCGTACCCGGCGCGAGGGGGGAAGCGGCGACGCCGGCCTGGACCGGATCGCCCTGGCCCGGCCCGCCAGGCACGGGACCTGTGGCCGTGGAATCGGCAGGCACGGGACCTGTGGCCGTGGATCCGGCAGGCACGGATCCGGCAGGCAGGGGACCTGTGGCCGTATATCCGGCAGGCACGGATCCGGCAGGCACCGGACCCGCCTGGCCGGCATTCACCGGCGCCTGCGCTCCGGCTCCCTCGGCCGGCTGCGGCACGGCGACGGCCCGTCGCCGACGGCCGGTCGGCGCGCTCGTGGGATGCGGCTGCGGCGGAGTGTGATCGGCGGACTGGTCGTGCGGGACGGCGTCGTGCCGCCCCTCCTCGACCGCCCCGTCACCGGCGGCGGCCACACCGGGGACCGCACCGGCACCCTGCTCCGGAACCGGCACCTGCCCCTGAGCGGGCACCACACCCGGCGCCCCCGCGGGCCCGTCGGCGACCGGTTGCCCGGCTTCGGCCGGAGCCTCCTCCTGAACGGGCGCGGACGCGGGCGCGGTGGCGGGGGCCGGTGTCTGATCGGCCTCGGCCGGCGGCAGCGCGAACACCGGACGCGGCCCGGCCGCCTCCTGGGCTGCCGCCGCCCGCTCGTTGGCGGCGGCCAGCGCACGCCGCCGGCGCCCGGTCGGCTGCTGGGCCTGCCCCTGCGCCGCGTCGGACGGACCGGCGGCCTCACCACCGGACGACGGCGCGGGCAGCGCCGGCGGCAGCGCGGCCTGCTCACCGGGTTCACGTCGGCCCCGCCGGCCGGACGGCGCGGGCACCCCCTGCGGCGGCACGGTCCCGCCCAGCCCCGTGTTCGAGGCGGCGGCACCCGCCGCATGCTCGGCGGCCGTCACCACGGCCCCCTCGGCGATCCCCTGGACGGCACTGCCGACGGCACCCGCACCGGCGTCCTCCGCAGCGCGCCGCCGTCGCCCGGTACCGCCCGACGCGCCGCCCTCACCGGACGCCTGCGCGGGAAGGGCCGGCTGCTCCCCGGCGGCCCGGCGCCTGCGCCGCCCGGTGGGCGCGGCCCCGTCGGCTCCGGGACCACCGGCCGCCTCGTCCTCACCACCCGGGACGTCTCCGTCCAGGAACGCGTCGGTGGTGGCGCGCCGCGCCCGGCGCCGCCCCACGGAAGTCTGCCCGGCGGGATCGACGGCGGCCGGACCGCCGAGAGCCGGATCGCCGAGAGCCGGATCGCCGAGAGCGGGGTCGACGAGTGCGGGGTCGACGAGAGCGAGCGCGGCGGACTCGTCCACCGGCTGGACGGCGACCGCCCCGGCCCCGCCCCCGATCGGCACTTCGAGGACGTACGCGCTCCCGCTCATCCCCGGCACGTCGTGCGTCTGTAGCACGCCGCCGTGGGCCCGGACGATCCCGCGCACGATCGGCTCGTGCACGGTGTCGCCACCGGCGTACGGCCCGCGCACCTCGATGCGGACGACCTCACCCCGCTGCGCCGCCGCCACCACGACGGTGTTGTCCAGGTAACCGCCCGCCGACACGGGCGTGTTGCCGGTCGCGTCGACCCCCGCCACGTCCGCGACGAGGTGCGCGAGGGCGGTCGCGAGCAGCCGGGGATCGACCTCGGCCTCGATGGGCGGCGCGTGCACGGCGAACTGCACCCGCCCGGGCCCGATGAGTTCGACGGCCCCGTCGACCCCGGCGGCGACGACGGCGTCCAGCATCACCTTCGTACGGGCGATGTCCTCGCTGCCGGCGTCGAGCCGCTGGTATCCGAGGACGTTGTCGATCAATGTCGTGATGCGCGCATAGCCCGCCGAGAGGTGGTGCAGCACCTGGTTGGCCTCGGGCCACAGTTGCCCGGCGTCGTCGGCGGCCAGCGCGGCCAGCTCGCGGCGCAGCTCGTCCAGCGGGCCGCGCAGCGACCGTCCGAGCAGGGTCAGCAACTGCTCGTGCCGGGCGGCGAGCGCCTCGAAACGGTCCTTCTCCCGCTCCCCGAGGGCGGCGTACCGCTCCTCGTTCGCGGCGAGCTCCTCGGCGTGCCGCTCGGTGAGCTCCTCCACCTCGGCGACGTGCTGCTGGCGCAGCGCGGTGAGCTCGGAGGCGTGCTCCTCGGCGACCCGCTCCAGTTCCTCGGCGTGCCGCTTCTCCGCCGCCTCCTTCTCCTCGACGACGGCGTCGTAGGGCCGCCGGTCGGTGAAGGTCATCACGGCGCCGACGAGCTGGTCGCCGTCGCGCACCGGCGCGGTCGTCAGGTCGACGGGCACCTTGCCGCCGTCCTTGGCGTACAGCACCTGGCCGCGCACCCGGTGCTTGCGCCCGGAGCGCAGGGTGTCGGCGAGCGGCGAGTCCTCGTACGGGAAGGGCGAGCCGTCGGCGCGCGAGTGCAGCACGAGGTCGTGCAGTTCGCGCCCGCCGAGATCGCTGGCCCGGAAGCCCAGTATCTGGGCGGCGGCCGGGTTGACGAGCACGATCCGTCCGTCGGTGTCGGTCCCGACGACGCCCTCGGCCGCGGCCCGCAGGATCATCTCGGTCTGCCGCTGGGACCGGGCGAGCTCGGCCTCGGTGTCGACGGTCCCGGTCAGGTCGCGCACGACGAGCATGAGCAGCTCGTCACCGCTGTACCCGTAACCGTCGTAGGCCTGCTGCCCGTTCTCCAGATTCGCACTGGTGACCTCGACGGGGAACTCGGTCCCGTCGGTCCGGCGCGCGATCATGCGGGTCGGCTTGGTCCGGGCGTGCGGATCGAGGTGTTCCGGGCGCCGCATGGAGCCGGGGATGAGCTTGGAGTCGAACTGCGGCAGCAGATCGAGCAGCCCGCGCCCCACCAGGGCGGTCCCCGGGGTCTCGAAGGCCTCCAGGGCGATGGTGTTGGCGTTGACGACCGTCCCATTGGCGTTGACCAGCACCAACGCGTCGGGAAGCGCGTCCAGTATGGCTGCGAGGCGAGCAGCGCCTCGGGATGGCCTGCTGCTCACGAGACGCTTCCTCCCTGTTACCGCACCTTGCCGACCGCTCGGGCCATCTTGCCAACCGTCCCGCAGCGTGTCACGCGAGGGAGTCTAAGGGCTGCGGTTGCGCTCGCGACGCCGGATGAGAGCGAGGTCGCTCAAGGAAGTGACCCCGAACTGACGAGCGAGTAACCGTCAAACACCCGCCCTCCTGCGACGACGTCGCGGGACCTTCGCGGGACCTTTACGACGACGGCGTTTCTGTACCTTTTGGCCAGACTGGCGTGATGAGGGCGGAGAGTGGCGCAGAAGGAGGCGCCGGGATGCCCGCCCTGTCTGCCGCGCAGGAGCCGGCGGACGGCTCAGGCCCTGGCGCCCCGGTCTCCCCCCATGCCCGGCAGCAGCGGCACGAGCCGGTCCCAGCGGGAGATCTGGCAGCCGTCACGGCGGTCGTACGTGGCGTCGACGGGCCGTCCGGCCCAGGTACCGGTGACGTGTGCGGTGGCCGGGCCGCCGTACTGCATGGTGCAGAAGCCGCCTTCCGGCGCGGGCGCGAAGACGTCCTGGCCCCACCGCGTGTCCCGCTCCAGGGCGGCACAGGCGCCGCGCGGGTCGGGGTGGCTGCCGCCGTCGGGGCCGCAGTACAGCTCGAACGTTCCGTCGGCCCCGCCGCCGGCGTTCCGCACGGTGACGGTGAGGTGATCGCGGTCCGGGCCGGCGCCGGGCCCGGCCGGGGGCAGCAGGTCGATCACGTCGGCCTGGGCGTAGGCGGCCGGGGGCACGGCGGTCAGCGACCCGGCGGCGGCGACGGAGGCGGCGGCACCGATGAGGAGGCGTCGCAGGACGGGGCGGGCGGTGGCCCGGGGGGTGGCACGCAACATGCCCTGACTAACGCCGGGCGGCCCGGGATGTTGCGCGCCGCCATGCGAGCGGGGCCCGCACGGGCCTGACAAGGCCTTTGCCCTGCGCCCTTCCCGCCTAGTACCGTGGGGGTCGATTGGTGACAGCACGCTCGACTGTGTCATCATCGGCACGCACCGCTCGCGCTCGCGCGGGAGTGATGCTGGAGGCGTCGCCTAGTCCGGTCTATGGCGCCGCACTGCTAATGCGGTTTGGGCCTTAAAGCCCATCGAGGGTTCAAATCCCTCCGCCTCCGCACTCGATCACGAAGCCCCGGTCACCCGACCGGGGCTTCGCTGTCGTTGCCCTCCGGGAGAGCGCCCGGAGGAGCGGCCGGAAGTGCCGTTTCCGCAGCTCACAAGGGGTATGGCTAACGGATTTCACATGGCGGCGGCAGTCATGTAATGTTCTTCCTGTCGCCGCGAGCGAGCCGGAAGGCCCGAGAGCGGCGAAAAAACAGAACAAGCACTCGTAGCTTAACGGATAGAGCATCTGACTACGGATCAGAAGGTTGCAGGTTCGAATCCTGCCGAGTGCACACAGATCAGAGGCCCCGGAGAGATCCGGGGCCTCTTGCGTTTCGGAGGCGTACAGCGGCGGAGTACAGCAACGGGCGGCCCAAGGGGGTCGGCCGGCTCGCGGACCGGGTCCGCGCAATCCGTATGCGAGCGGGGGTCGCGCAGGTGCGCAGTAGGGGAGGGGAACTCATGAAGATCAAGACCAGCAGAGTGGTGCTCATGACCATGGTCCTGGCGGCGCTGGTGGGGTGCGGGCGCAGCGCAACCGAGGGAACAGGGGACGCGCCGGCTCGGGCTTCAGATGCGCCGTCGTCGGCGCAAGGCGGTCTCTCTCCTGAGGATCTCCAGAGCCGATGGTGGACGTGGGCGATGTCGGAACCCGAAGGCACCAATCCGGTCGCCGACGAGGACGGGAGCGATTGTGAGCGCAACCAGCCGCAGGACGTGTGGTTCCTGGCGGGTACCTTCGGCACTCAGGCCGAGCGCACTTGCAACGTCCCCGAAGGGGTCCCTGTCGCGTTTCCCCTGGTGAACCTGATGGGTGAGCCGGCGGACTGCGCATTCTTCATGAGCAAGGCCAAGGGGTCCGCAGTCCTGGACGGCAAGAAGGTCGGATCGGAGACGAACCGCGGAGAGCCGATCTCTGTGAAGGGCGTTGCCTTCAACCCCGTCACAGGCACCGACGAGCGCCTCACGACCACAGGGTGCGGCCTCTGGGTCCAGTTGCCCCCGCTGAAGCCCGGGAAGCACACACTGACCATCCGTGGTCAGGCCCAGGACTTCGCCGTTGGTGTGGACTACTCCCTGACCGTGGATGCCGCATAGGCGAACGGCGTGCAGGGGACCCCGAGTTCGGGGTCCCCTGGAGAGCAGGTCACGGTTACGGAGCCCTCACTCGACGCACCGGCTCCTCGACCGTCCATCAACTCCACGGCGACTCGCGCCCGTTCGCACTACGATCACGTGGCCGCTGCTGAGCAGGACATCGCGAGGGGACACGGACGTGAGAAGGACTGAGGGCCACGGAGGCCGCCGGCGGGGTCGGGGCGCGGCCGCGCTGGCTGTCGCCACGGTGCTGTTTCCGCTCGCCGCGGGGTGTGGCGGGGGCCATGACGACGACGCCGCCCCTGATGCCAAGGGCACTCAGGCGACTGCCGGACGGCAGGGCGTGGGCGGGAGCGCAGACAAGGGGAGCGGGGACTTCACGGACCAGGGTGTGATCGTCACCGCCTCGTGTTCCGTGCCCGCGAGCAATCCGGCCGGAGTGACGGTCACGGGCTGGGATCCGACGACGTGGGAACGGACCGTCTCCCGGACCTTCACCGTCCCGGCCGAGGCCGTGGTCGCGGAGGCCGACGACGTCGCCTCCCCGCTCGTGGAGCTGTGCGCTGACAACTTCCCCGGTGTCGGCACGTCCGAGGAAGGGCCGCGTGCCGTCGCCGCCACGCGGCTGCGGCAGCTCTTCGACAAGGACTTCTCCCGGATGGCCGTCGTTCTGGTCGATCGTGAGACCGAGGCGACAGGGGTGGGGTACGTCGACACCAGCGGCAAGCTGACCAGGCTGTCCGGTGAACAGGGCGAGGACTTCGCCGACGCGCCCAGGGAGGAGAACGCCGTCTTCGCCCAGGACGGCAGCGCTGTCTGGTTCACCGAGACCGACTCCTCGGACCGTGTGCGGATCGCCAGCCGTTCCGTCTCGGGCGACCACGCGGCGACCGAACAGGGAAGCGGTGACGGCCGCTACATGGACGGGGCCGGCCTCGCGCTCGCGGGTGACCCGGTGCGCGGGCTCTTCGGCAAGGAAGTCCGCGTCAGTCACGACGGGCGCAGGGCGACGACCTTCATCACCGGGCGTGGCTTCAACGTGGCCGACGTGCCACAGCGCAGCGCGCTGTTCAAGGTCGGCGGAGCGAAGGCGGCCGGCATTCCCTTCGAGGCCGACTGCTACCCCTACGGCTGGGTCGACGACGTCACCGTGCTGTGCGGCCCCCGGCTCGACAAGGCCGACGATCCGGAGCGGAGGAACTCCTTCTGGACGCTGGACACTGCTCGGCTCGACGGCACGGCGGATCTCCCGAAGGGCGCCCTGGGTGATCCGATCATCCCGGCGACGGATCGGAAGAACACCGTGCGGGCCATTTCGGCGGACGGGAAGCAGCTGATCTTCGCCTCGCTCCAGGGCACCCGGCTCGACTTCTTCGTCTCCGCCACCTCCCCCGGCGCGACCCCGAAGAAGATCACTGCGGGGAGCGCGGACAAGGCGCTGAGCGTGGGTGACGTCCTGGAGTGGCGGTAAGGGCAGACGCCCACGGCGTCCGCCGGATGCCGGGGTTCTGCCTCTCGGCCTCTCCCTTCTCCGTCGGTGGCGGTCCGCATCGGGGAAGGGGACGCTGGGATCAGGGGCAACGTGATGGAGAGGTACTCCATGGCTCGGTCCAGCTCAGACCACAAGGCGCACACCCCGTTCTTCTCCCGGCCCGCGGTCCGCCGCTTCGCGCCTTTCGTCCTGGTCACCGCCGTCGCTCTGATCTTCATCTTCGAGAACCGCTCGGACGTCGAGATCCGCCTTCTCGTGCCGATCGTGACCATGCCGCTGTGGGGAGCGCTCCTGATCGCCTGGGGCCTCGGTGTGCTCGCCTGTGTCTTCACCGTGCGCCGACGCACGAGCCGGCACTCACGTCGGCCCAGGTAGCGACGGAGGCTCTGGTTCAGTCCGGGCGGCAGTGCTCCTCCAGGTAGTCCGCCGCCAGCGTGCTCGCGCGGGTGAACCAGTCGTGCAGGACCGCGATCTCGTCCGGGGAGTAGTCCGCGAAGAGGTGCGTCAGCCGGGCGTAGTAGGGCTCGTAGACCTCCCGGACCCGGGCTACCGCGTCGGGCTGGGCCGCCACGCGGATGCGGCGGCGGTCGGTGGGGTCGGGGCGGCGGGTGATGTAGCCGGCGCGCTCCAGGCGGTTGAGGATGCCGGTGACCGCGCCCGTGGTGACGTGGACGCGGGCCGCCAGGTCGCCGGCCGTGGGGAGGTTCTCGCCGGCCTCGATCACGTAGGCAAAGCAGGTGAGGTCGGTCACACTCAGGCCCACCTGCTGGGCGATCTCGTGCTGTCCGACCAGGTGAGTCGCGATGAGCTGGTCCATCGCCGAGAGCGCCTGCTCGGGTGTGGCGGCCGGACGCGGCTTCGCTGGCATTCCCAGATCCCTTAGTTCGTGAGATGTTTGGGCTGTAAAAGTCTTAGCAGATGAAGGGTTCGGCGGACAGGAGCCCTGGGGCACGAGGGAGTGACACGTGAGTGCACATCAGTATGACCACGGGCACACGGTCGCGGGGTGGGTCGGCTTCGGCATCGCCAGCGTCGGGGCCGGAGTGGCGGGGCTGGGAGTCGTCGCGGTCTCGGGCGTGCTGATCGCCGGCGGCCTGGCGATCGGGGTCGTGAGCCTGCTCGTCACCTGGGCTCTGCATCTCGCCGGGTGGGGGAAGGGGCCGGGTCTGCGGCCCCGGGCGGAGTGGGGGTGGCGGGTGCGGGACTCGGCGGCTCCGGGCGGGCACGCGGAGTGCCTGGCGTGCCGGCTGGCCGGGCGAGGGCGCGGTGCGCGCGCGGTGGTGCCGGTCATGCCGGCCCAGCGCGGGAGCGAGCCGGAGACCGTCGCCGCAGCCGGGGCCGACTCCGTGCGCTGAAGCCGCTGTCCACAGCCGCTGCCCACCGGGGCTCCCCCATCGGCAGCCGTCCCCCATTGTCAGTGGTGCCGCCTACCCTCGGCAGAGATGGCACAGGCATGGAAGTGCTCGGGACTGCGGTGGTCGGCGGACGGCCCCGTGCTGGTGTGGGACGGCGGGCGGCGCAGCGCGCTGACCTGGGGGAGACGCGTGGCCTTCGGGGTCGCGGAGGGGGGTGTGCGCACCTGCGTGGGGGCGCGGGGGCACACGTGCCCGGTCGGTGCGGCCGTGCCGGGCCGCAGTACGGGGGCGCGGTGCGAGGAGTGTGCACGGCTGGACCGGGCGCACTCCGTGGCGGCGGACACCATCGCCGACGATCCCCGGCCGTACCACGTCTATCTGGCGTGGTTCGGACCCGGCATGGTCAAGGTGGGGATCACGGCTCAGGCGCGGGGTTCGGCCCGGCTCCTGGAGCAGGGGGCCGTCTGTTTCAGCTGGCTCGGCGTCGGTCCGCTCATGGCCGCGCGGCGTACGGAGGAGCTGCTGCGGGCCGCCCTGCGGGTGCCCGACCGGATCCCGTACGCCGAGAAGCGGGCGGTCCGGGCCGCCCTGCCGGAGACCGCCGCCGACCGGGCCCGTGAAGTGGCCGAGCTGTACGAGCGGGCGGTCGCGCTCCCCGCGTGGCCGGAGTCGCTCGTTCGGGAGCCGCTGCGCGTCGTCGATCACGTAGGGGTGTTCGGGCTCGGAGGGCTGCCCGTCGCCGTCGGGCAGGTGAGCGAGCTGGTCGCCGGGGGCGTGGTCGGCGGGGAACTGGTCGCGGCCGCCGGGCCCGATCTGCACCTGGCCACCGGGAGCGGGGTGGTGGTGCTGGACACACGGTTGATGACGGGGTGGGGTCTTGTGCCCGCCGCGGCGGGTGAACTGACCGTGCCGACCCGGCAGTTCAAGGAGGTGGCCGGCGTGCAGGACGGGTTGTTCTGATCCGCCCGGTGCTTTCCCAGGCATTGCCTGAGAGGCGCCTGTGTGTTTCTCAGACAAATCACAGGTTGCCGAAAGCGTGTTCTCAGAGCTCCCCGACATCGTGTTCACATGACCACGACCTCGCCCCAGGGGCGCACCGAACTGCTCAGGCCGGACGGGAGCCCCGTCCGCGTGCTGGTGGTCGACGACGAGATGTCGATCACCGAGCTGCTGTCCATGGCACTGCGCTACGAGGGATGGCAGATCAGGAGTGCCGGTGACGGCACGGGCGCGCTCCAGGCCGCCCGCGACTTCCGGCCCGACGCCGTCGTCCTCGACATGATGCTGCCCGACATGGACGGGCTGGCCGTGCTCGGGCGGCTGCGCCGGGAACTGCCGGACGTGCCGGTGCTCTTCCTCACCGCGAAGGACGCCGTCGAGGACCGGATCGCCGGGCTGACGGCGGGCGGTGACGACTACGTCACCAAGCCGTTCAGCCTGGAGGAGGTCGTGGCGCGGCTGCGCGGGCTGATCCGCCGCTCCGGTGCCGCCGACCGGCGCTCGGAATCCGTGCTGGTCGTCGGCGACCTCACCCTCGACGAGGACAGCCACGAGGTGACCCGGGCCGGGGACGGCATCCACCTGACCGCGACCGAGTTCGAGCTGCTGCGGTTCCTGATGCGCAATCCGCGGCGCGTGCTCAGCAAGGCGCAGATCCTCGACCGCGTGTGGTCGTACGACTTCGGCGGCCAGGCCAACGTCGTCGAGCTCTACATCTCCTATCTGCGGCGGAAGATCGACGCCGGGCGCGAGCCGATGATCCACACGCGGCGCGGCGCCGGATACCTGATCAAGCCCGCGGCGTCATGAACGGCCGACGGCGGCCGCGTACGGAGCAGCGGGCGGGGAGGCGGTGGGCCGCCGGGCCGCGCACGCTGCGGACACGGCTCGTCGTCGCGTCCGTGGTGCTGATCGCGGTGGTGTGTGCGGTGATCGGGGCCGTGACGACGCTCGCGTTGAAGTCCCACCTCTACGAGCAGCTGGACGGGCAGCTCGGCGCGGCCGCGTCCAGGGCCGCTCAGAGCCCGCCCGGGCTACCGGGCGCGGACGGGGAAGACGGGCCCGCCGGGCAGAAGAAGGAGAGCCTCACCGACTTCGTCACGCGGGGGCCCCAGCCGGGCGGCACGGTCGTCGCCAAGGTCGAGGACGGCCGGATCACCGACTCCGCGTACGGTGTGTCCGACGACAACTACCAGGTGAGTCCCCGGAAGCTGAACCCCGCCCAGACCGCCTCGCTCGCCTCCCTGCCGCAGTCCGCGGACGATCCGAGGACCGTCGACATCCCGGGGCTCGGCCAATACCGGGTCGAGTTCAAGAGCGGCGACAGGGGCAGCTACTACGTCGCCATCCCGACCGCCGACGTCGACAACACCGTCAGCACCCTCGTCCTGGTGGAGCTCAGCGTCACCGGTGCCGGTCTCGCCGCCGCCGGACTCGCCGGGTACGTGCTGGTCGGCGTGGCCACCCGGCCCCTGCGGCGCGTCGCCGCCACCGCCACCCGGGTCTCCGAACTGCCCCTGCACACCGGCGAGGTGAACCTCAGCGAGCGGGTCCCCGACTCCGAGACCGACCCGCACACCGAGGTCGGCCGGGTCGGCGCCGCACTCAACCGGATGCTGGACCACGTCCACGGGGCGCTGCACGCACGGCAGCAGAGCGAGACGCGCGTCAGACAGTTCGTCGCCGACGCCAGTCACGAACTCAGAACACCTCTCGCCTCCATCCGCGGCTACGCCGAACTCACCCGACGCGGCAGGGAGCAGGTCGGGCCCGACACCCGGCACGCGCTGGGCCGGATCGAGTCCGAGGCCGGACGGATGACCCTCCTCGTGGAGGATCTGCTGCTGCTCGCCCGGCTCGACGCGGGACGGCCGCTCCAGTTCGAGCAGACCGACCTCGTCCCGCTCGTCGTGGACACCATCAGCGATGCCCGGGCGGCCGGCCAGGACCACAACTGGCGTCTCGACCTGCCCGACGAGCCCGCGCTCGTGTCGGCGGACGCGGCCCGGCTGCAACAGGTGCTGATCAACCTGCTCGGCAACGCCCGCACCCACACACCGCCCGGCACGACCGTCACCGCCCGCGTCCAGCGGCGCGGCACCTGGCTGTGCGTGGACGTCGAGGACGACGGGCAGGGCATCCCGGCCGCGTTGCTCCCGCACGTCTTCGAACGGTTCGCGCGGGGTGACTCCGCACGCTCCCGTGCCACCGGCTCGACCGGTCTCGGCCTCGCCATCGTGCAGGCCGTGGCGAGCGCGCACGGCGGTGCCGTGACCGTCGACAGCGTGCCCGGGCGGACCGTGTTCACGGTGCACCTGCCCGCGCTGCCGCTCCAGCCGCAGCCGGACATGAGCCGGCAGCAGCACTCACAGGCACGCCACAGCGTCACCACACCGGCGCGACAGGGCGCCTGACGACAGTCGGTTCCATGCGAACCGACTCTTCTTCCGGCACCCTGCCGGCGCGGGAGCACCTCCCGGCCGCACCAGCCGGTACGCCTGTCCTGGACGTAGTGATCCCCGTCTACAACGAGGAGAAGGACCTCCAGCCGTGCGTCCGCAGACTGCACGAGCACCTCGACCGGACGTTCCCGTACGCGTTCCGCATCACGATCGCGGACAACGCCTCCACGGACGCCACCCCGCAGGTGGCACGGCAACTGGCGGCGCAGATCCCCGAGGTGACCACCTTCCGCCTGGAGCAGAAGGGGCGCGGCCGGGCCCTGCGGGCCGTCTGGTCCGCCTCGGACGCCCCGGTCCTCGCCTACATGGACGTGGACCTGTCCACCGACCTCAACGCCCTGCTCCCGCTGGTGGCGCCGCTGATCTCCGGCCACTCCGACCTCGCGATCGGCTCCCGGCTGGCCCGCAGTTCCCGGGTGGTGCGCGGACCCAAGCGGGAGTTCGTCAGCCGGGCCTACAACCTCATCCTGCGCGGCTCGCTCCAGGCGCGGTTCTCGGACGCCCAGTGCGGCTTCAAGGCGATCCGCCGGGACGTGGCGCAGATACTGCTGCCGCTCGTCGAGGACACCGGCTGGTTCTTCGACACCGAGATGCTGGTGCTCGCCGAGCGCGCGGGGCTGCGGATCCACGAGGTGCCGGTCGACTGGGTCGACGACCCCGACTCGACCGTGCACATCGTCAGGACCGCGACCGACGACCTCAAGGGCGTGTGGCGGGTCGGCCGGGCCCTGGCCACCGGATCGCTGCCGCTGGACCGGATCGCCCGGCCGTTCGGCGACGACCCGCGCGACCGTGACATCGAGGACGTGCCGAAGGGGCTCGCCCGCCAGCTCGTCGGGTTCTGCGTGGTCGGCGCCCTGTCCACCCTGTTCTACCTGCTGCTCTACAGCGGCTTCAGGGTGTTCACCGGCTCCCAGACCGCCAACGCCCTCGCCCTGCTGGTCTCGGCGGTCGCCAACACCGCGGCCAACCGGCGGCTCACCTTCGGGGTGCGCGGGCGGGGCGGGGCCGTGCGGCACCAGGCGCAGGGTCTGGTCGTCTTCGGTATCGGACTCGCCCTGACCAGCGGCTCGCTCGCGGCACTGAACGCGGCGACCTCCGAGCCCGCCCACTCCACCGAACTGGCCGTCCTCGTCGCGGCCAACCTCGCGGCCACCGTGCTGCGCTTCCTGCTCTTCCGGGCGTGGGTGTTCCCGGACCGGCGCGAGGACGACTCGGCGCGTGCCGCCGCTCCTTCCTCCTCGTCCTCGCACGACACCGCCCCCTTCCGCGCCGGTGCCGTCGCGGACTCCTGGCGGGACGCCACCGTGCAGTTGCTGCCGGTGCGCCCGCACGACACCGATGCGAGGGACTCGCGATGACCGTCCACGTCGACCAGCGGATCACCGGCACAGGCGCGAGCCCCGGCACCCGGTCCCCGGCACCCGAGCCGCACGCCGGTGCCCCGGCCCGGCCCTTCCCGCAACGGCTGTGGCACGGCCGGCCCGAGGATCCCCGCTGGGCCCGCCCGGCCCTCCTCGCCCTGTTGCTGGCGACGGCCGTCCTCTACCTCTGCGACCTGAGCGCCTCCGGCTACGCCAACTCGTTCTACTCGGCGGCCGTTCAGGCGGGCAGCCAGTCCTGGAAGGCGTTCTTCTTCGGCTCGCTGGACGCGGCGAACGCCATCACCGTCGACAAGCCCCCGGCCGCGCTGTGGCCCATGGCCCTGTCCGTGCGGCTCTTCGGCCTCAGCTCCTGGGCGATCCTCGTGCCCGAGGTCCTCATGGGCGTCGGCACGGTGGCGGTCGTGTACACGGCCGTGCGCCGCCGGTTCGGCCCCGCGGCCGGTCTGATCTCGGGCGCCGTCCTGGCGCTCACCCCCGTCGCCGCGCTGATGTTCCGCTTCAACAACCCCGACGCGATGCTTGCGCTGCTGATGGCGGCGGCCTGCTACCTCGTCGTCCGCGCCCTGGAGGACGGCCGTACGAAGTGGCTGCTGTGGGCCGGTGCCGCGATCGGCTTCGCCTTCCTCGCCAAGACCCTCCAGGCGTTCCTGATCCTGCCGCCGCTCGCCCTCGTGTACGGCGTGTGCGCCCCGGTGACGGTGAAGAAGCGGATCGGCCAACTCGCCGCGGCACTCGGCGCGATCGTCGTCTCCGGCGGCTGGTGGGTCGCGGTCGTCGAACTGTGGCCCGCCTCCTCGCGCCCGTACATCGGCGGCTCGCAGAACAACAGCTTCCTGGAACTGACCTTCGGCTACAACGGCCTGGGACGCCTCAACGGCGACGAGACCGGCAGCGTCGGAGGCGGCGGTGGCGGTGGCGGCGGGAACGGCGGCGGCAACTGGGGCGAGACGGGCTGGGACCGGCTGTTCGGCTCGTCCACCGGCGGCCAGATCTCCTGGCTGATCCCGGCCGCGCTGATCCTGCTGATCGCGGGTCTGGTGGCCACGCGCAAGGCCGAGCGCACGTCGGTGACGCGCGGTTCGTTCCTGGTGTGGGGCGGCGCACTGCTCACGACCATGCTGGTCTTCAGCTACATGCAGGGCATCTTCCACGAGTACTACACGGTGGCCCTCGCCCCCTATGTCGCCCCGCTGACCGGCATGGGCGCGGCACTGCTCTGGGAGAAGCGGGACAAGGCGTGGGCGTCGCTGACCCTGGCCGCCTCGATGACGGCGACCGCGGCCTGGGGGTACGTCCTGCTCAACCGGTCCTCCGACTACCTGCCCTGGCTCAAGTGGCTCGTCCTGGTCGGCGGTCTGACGGCGGCCCTCGGCCTGATCTTCGCCGGCCGGCTGGGACGCCGACTGGCCCTGGGAGCGGCCGGGCTCGGCCTCGTCGCCGCGCTGGCCGGTCCGGCGGCGTACACCCTCACCACGGTGAGCGAGGGGCACACCGGCTCGATCGTCACGGCGGGCCCGGCGGTCGCGGGCGGCCGCGGGGGACCGGGAGGTGGCGGCGGTCCCGGCGGTGGCGGCTTCCCGGGCGGCGGCCCGAACCAGCAGGGCCAGGGCCAGCAGGGCCAGGGCCAGCAGGGTCAGGGCCAGCAGGGCCAGAACCAGAACGCCCAAGGTCGGCAGGGCAACGGCTTCCCGGGTGGCGGCCCGAACCAGCAGGGCCGGGGCCAGAACCAGCCGAACGGTGACGGCGGCCGTACGGGCGGCGCGGGCGGCGGCGTCGGCGGCCTGCTCAACGGCGCCAGCGTCAGCTCCGAGGCCAAGAAGCTGCTGGAGACCGACGCCGACCGGTACACGTGGGCCGCGGCGGCCATCGGTGCCCAGAACGCGGCGAGTTACCAGCTGTCCACCGGCGACCCGGTGATGGCGATCGGCGGCTTCAACGGCACGGACCCGTCCCCGACCCTGGCCCAGTTCAAGAAGTACGTGGCGGACGGAAAGATCCACTACTTCATCGCCTCGGACGGCATGGGCGGCGGCATGGGCGGCAGCGGCGACGGGACCGGGACCTCCTCCCGGATCACCTCCTGGGTCGAGGCCAACTTCACAAAGGTCACGGTCGGTTCGGCCACGTTCTACGACCTCACCCGGAAGGCGAGCAGCTGACACGTCCCTGACCGGGCGGAGGGCGGTGGCCGAAAGCCACCGCCCTCCACCGTCCTCGCCGAAACGCTGTTGTACGCCGTATAGGAACTGTTCTACGGTGTACAGCATGACGACGTCCCCCCAGGAAACGGCCCCGCCGCAGACGGTCCACGGAAGCCACCCGCAACGCTGGCTGATCCTCGGTGTCATCTGCCTCGCGCAGCTCACGGTGCTGCTCGACAACACGATCCTCAACGTGGCCATCCCCTCGCTCACCCGCGAGATGGACGCCACGACCGCCGACGTCCAGTGGATGATGAACGCCTACGCACTGGTGCAGTCGGGCCTGCTGCTCACCGCGGGCAACGCCGCCGACCGCTACGGCCGCAAGCTGCTGCTGATGTCGGGCCTGGCGATCTTCGGCGTCGGCTCGCTGGCGGCCGGGCTCTCCCAGAGCCCGGGCCAGCTGATCGCGGCCCGCGCGGGCATGGGCGTCGGCGGCGCGCTGCTGATGACCACGATCCTCGCGGTCGTCGTGCAGATCTTCGACGACCAGGAGCGGGTGAAGGCCATCGCGCTGTGGTCGACGGTCAGTTCGCTCGGCTTCGCGGCCGGCCCGCTGATCGGCGGCGTGATGCTGAACCACTTCTGGTGGGGTGCGATCTTCCTGATCAACATCCCGGTCGCGCTGCTCGGCCTGGTCGCGGTCGCGGCGCTGGTGCCGGAGTCGAAGCACAAGGCCGGTGACCGGCCCGACCTGCTCGGCGCGGTGCTCTCGACCATCGGCATGACGGCCGTCGTGTACGCGATCATCACCGGGCCCGAGCACGGCTGGACCTCCGCGCAGGTGCTGGTCTCCGCGCTGATCGGCGCGGGCGTGCTCGGCCTCTTCGTGCTGTGGGAACTGCGCACCGAGCACCCGATGCTCGACATGCACTTCTTCCGCAACCAGAAGTTCGTGGGCGCGGTCGCGGGCGCGATCCTCGTGGCGTTCGGCATGACGGGGTCGCTGTTCCTGCTCACCCAGCACCTCCAGTTCGTCCTCGGCTACGAGCCGTTGGACGCCGGGCTGCGGACGGCGCCGCTGGCGCTGACCGTCGTCGCGCTCAACTTCACGGGGGTCGGCGCGAAGCTGGTCCTCAAGGCGGGCACACCGGCGGCGATCGCGCTCGGCATGACCCTGGTGTCCGCCGGCCTCGCGGCGATCGCGCTGCTCGGCGGGCACGGGTACGGGGGCATGCTGCTCGGGCTGGTCGTGATGGGGGCGGGTGTGGCGCTGTCCATGCCGGCGATGGCCAACGCGATCATGAGCGCGATACCGCCGGAGAAGGCGGGTGTGGGAGCCGGGATCAACGGGACGCTCGCGGAGTTCGGCAACGGGCTGGGTGTCGCCGTCCTCGGTGCCGTGCTCAACTCCCGGTTCGCGTCGCTGGTCGCCGTGTCCGCGGCGTCGCTGCCGGCGGCGCTGGCGGCGGCCGACAGTGCCGAGGAGAAGGCGCGCATCTCCGATGCCTTCGCCTCCGGCCTGGAGACGAGTCAGCTGGTGGGCGCGGTCGCCGTGCTGGCCGGGGGTCTGGTCGCGGCCGCGTTGCTTCGGCGGGCCGAGCGGGCAGAGTCCGCCTAGGTGTGCTGGTCGTAGCGCGCGGGTGCGGGTCCGTCGTGGTTGGTCGCGGCCCCGCGGCGGAGCCGCACATCGGCACGGCCCCGCGGCCCTGGAAAGCGGCGCATCTAGCATGAGCGGCGTTGGAAGATCGAGGAAGGTGCGCCATGGCGAAAGCCGCCCGGCAGGGTCAGTCGCGGTCCAGTGTCTGGCTGGAGGGCACGGCGCACCGGCGGCGTGGCGGGAGCCAGCCCTCGGGGCTGGACCGGGCACGCATCACCGAGGTCACCGTGCGGCTGCTGGACGCCGAGGGGCTGGCCAAGTTCTCCATGCGACGGCTCGCCGCCGAACTGAACGTGACGGCGATGTCCGTCTACTGGTACGTCGACACCAAGGACGACCTGCTCGAACTCGCCCTGGACGCGGTGATGGGCGAGATGGTCCTGCCCGATCCGGAGGCCGACGACGCCGACTGGCGCGAGCAGATGCGGGCGCTGGCCCGGGGCTACCGGACCCTGCTGGTGCGCCACCCGTGGGTGTCCGCGCTGGTCGGCACCTTCCTCAACATCGGCCCGAACAACCTGGCGTTCTCCAGGGTCGTGCAGCGCGTCATGCGCAGGACGGGGCTGCCCCCGAAACGGCTGACGAGTGGGATCTCGGCCGTCTTCCAGTTCGTCTACGGCTACGGCACCCTCGAAGGCCACCTCTCCACCCGGTCCATGGCCGCCGGCATGACCATCGACGAGTACTTCCAGGACGCCGTGAGCGCGGTGACCGAGGCCCCGCAGGCCGCGGACGTCATGCGGGAATCGCGGGAGCTCATGGAGGCGCGTGGCGGGGAGACGGTGGCGGAGATGCTGGAGCGGGACTTCGAGTTCGCCCTGGAACTGCTGATCGCCGGCATCGAGACGATGGTCGCCCGCGAGACGGAGGCGGCCGGGGAGAGCTGACCTACTCCCCTTCGACCAGCCGCGCCGGGAACCCGCCGGTCGCCACCGGCCCCCACCGCTCCGGTGTGATCCGGATGATCGACTTGCCCTGCTTGAGTATGGCCGCGCGGTACTCGTCCCAGTCGGGGTGCTCCCCGGCGATGTTCCGGTAGTACTCGACGAGCGGTTCGACGGAGTCGGGGGCGTCGACGACCTCGGCCGTGCCGTCGATCTGCACCCAGGGGCCGTTCCAGTCGTCGCTGAGCACGAGCAGGCTCACGCGGGGGTCACGCTTGGCGTTGCGGGTCTTGGCGCGCTCCGGGTAGGTGGAGACCACGATGCGGCCGGAGTCGTCGACACCGCAGGTCAGCGGGGAGCCCTGGGGGCCACCGTCGGCCCTGCGGGTCAGCAGGATCGCGTGGTGCCGGGGGCGTACGAAGTCGAGCAACTCGTCCAGGGAGACGCGGGTGTTCGTCGCGATGTTCGGTGCCATGTGCGGCAGCCTACGACGCCAGGGCTTCGGTGAGGTCGTCGTACACGGGCACGTCCCGGCGCAGGCCCGTCAGCTCCAGGACGCGGTTCGTGATCCCCTCCGGCGGGGCCACCAGACGCACCACGGCCCCGGGCGGCAGCCGGCGCCGTACGTCGTTGATGAGGCGGATGCCCTGGGAGTCCATGAAGGAGGTCGTGCTCAGGTCGAGGACGAGGACCTCCAGCCGGTCACCGCGGGCCCCGGCCGCGGACAGCACGAGCGGCAGCAGCTCCGCCGCGTTGCAGAAGTCGATCTCGGCGGGCAGCGTGAGGTGGACGCGACCGGGGAGGTCGCGCGGTTCTGTGGGATTCGTGAAGAAGGTCACGGCACTCACCTGGCAGACGTTCGTCCGGTTTCCGGTAAGGCCGCTTCCTGACCCGTGGCGCCATTCCACCATGCGGGGGGTGGGTGACGGAAGCGCCCCGCAGCGGCGTCGGCCGGGCGTCACTTGGAGGCAACCGAACGGTTAGAGTGCTGTCCGTCCTGTGCTCGCAGTCGGGAATGTGCTGCGGAGCTCTCCTGCGCACGGCCATGGCCGTGCATGCCGAAGAGGTTCGTGGTGGCTGCGTCCGAGTTTCCTGATTTGCCCCGTTTTCCGGCTGGCGCCGAGCTGGCCGAGGCCCTCACGGTGGCTTCTCAGCAGCTGCACGAAACCCTCACGCCGCACAGCGCCCTGCGCACGGCGGTCAGGCTGGCGGTCCATCTCATGCCGGGCGCCGAGCACGCCGGCATCTCCGTGATCGAGCGCGGCAACAAGCTCCGCACGCTCGCCTGGACCGACGAGGTCGTGCGCTCCGCCGAGTCCCGGCACACCGGCCGCGAACAGCACGGCCTGTGGGACCAGTTGTGGAACAGCCCGGTGGCGCGCATAACGGACAGCGAGGCGGACGACGGCTGGGACGTGCTCGCGGCGCTGGGGCTGCGCTCCGCGCTGTCGCTGCGGCTTCGCACCGACCGCCGCCGGCTGACCGTCCTCACGGCCTACGCGCGTAAGCCGGGCGTCTTCGACGAGGAGGCCACACGCGTCGGCCGGCTGTTCAGCGCGCACGTCAGCATCGCCCTGGACTCGGCGACCGTGCGCGAGCAGCTCACCGAGGCCATGCACACCCGGGACCTGATCGGTCAGGCCACCGGCATCCTCATGGAACGCCAGGGCATCGACGCGTCCGCGGCCTTCGAGAGCCTGGTGCGGGCCTCCCAGCGGGAGAACGTGAAACTGCGTGACCTCGCCCGCCGGATCGTCGGTGCGCACAACACCCCCTGAGGTGCGGTGGATACGCAGGGGGCGTGTCCGGCCGGTGACGGGATACCCGTACGGTCATGAGCTCCGAAGCGTCCGACACGCTCGACCAGGCGATGGCGCGCAGCAGCGGTCTCGACACCCTGCTGCGTGATCTGACCGACCGCGCCGTGCAGGAGGTGCCCGGCGCGGACGCGTGCAGCATCACCGTGCGCCGCGCGGGCCGGCTGCTCACCCTGGCCGGCAGCGACGGCATGCCCAGCGGCCTCGACCTTCGCCAGTACGAGAACGGCTCGGGGCCCTGCGTGGACGCGGCCGAGACCGGCGAGGAGCAGTACGGCCCGGATCTCGCCGAGGAGTCCCGCTGGCCGTCGTACACGGAGTACGCGCTGTCCACGGGCGTCCGCTGTGTGCTGGCGGTACCGGTCGCCGTCGAGGGCGAGAGCGGCGCCGCGCTCAACTACTACGGGATGACGGCCGGGGCGCTGGACACGGGCCGGGACGCGGCCCGTGCCTTCGCGGCCCGGGCCGGGGACGCGATCGACGTGGCGCTGCGGATCGAACGCCGGCGCCAGTCGGCGGCCGATGTGCGCACCGCGCTGCTCTCCCGCAGCGTCATCGACCAGGCCATCGGCATCCTGATGGCCCGGGAGCGGATCGACGCGCGGATCGCGCTGGAGCGGCTGCGCCGGGTCTCGCAGGACCGGAACGTCAAGCTCCGGGACCTGTGCGGCCAGTTGGTGGCGCGGGTGTCCGCTCCGGACTCACATCGCCGGAAGTGACGCGCCCTGCACGGCCTGGATGTCCAGTTCCACCCTCAGTGTCGTGCCGACGGCGGCGATGCCGGCCTGAAGCACCTGGTTGTAGTTCATCGCGAAGTCCTCGCGGTGCAGTTCGGTCGTCGCGCGGAACGCCGCCCGGGTACCGCCCCACGGGTCCGGGCCCGTGCCGAGGTAGGCCAGATCCAGGTCCACGGGCCGTACGACCCCGTGCATGCCCAGCTCGCCGTGGACGCTCCACCGGTCGGACCCGGCCGCCGTCAGCCCCGTCGACCGGAAGGTGATCTCCGGGAACCGCTCGACATCGAGAAAGTCCGGCGACTTGAGGTGCCCGTCGCGCATGCCGTTGCCGGTGTCGATCGACGCCGCCCGGATCACCGCCTCCACACGCGACGCGGTGACGTCGTCCGGTGCGATCTCGATCGAGCCGGAGAACTCCGTGAACCGGCCGTGCACGCTGGAGATGCCCAGGTGCTGCGCCACGGCGGCCACGCTGGAGTGCACCGGGTCGACGGTCCACGGCCCGGGCGGCGGCAGCTCGGTACCACCCTGGCGCGCCAGCGTCACCGCGCCGACCTCGGCCCGCCCGCTCGCGGTCACGATCACGCTGGAGGCCGCGGGCGCATAACCCACCGCCGTGACGATGACCGTGTACGCCCCCGGCTTCATCGGCGTCGCGTCCCGCACGGCGCCCTCCGCGTCGGCCTCGGCCCGCAGCACCTGCGCACCGGTCATGTCCGCCACCGTGACGACCGCGTGCGACACGGCCCATCCGTCCCGGGTACGGATCCTCGCGGTCAGTCCCATCTCAACTGCTCCTCAGAAAGAAACCGGCCCGCGACAGGGGGCGCACCTCCGCTCAGAGCGCGCCCACCCGCCACGGGCCGGGGTCGTTGCTACTCGCCGGGGTGGGCGAGTTCGATGTCGTGGGCGTCGGTGCCGGCGCCCGCGACCGTCAGGGCGGTGGCCACCGGCGGGTAGCCCGTGGCGATGACGGTGTACTCGCCGCCGTCCAGGTCGGTGAAGGCGTACGCCCCGTCCGTCCCCGTCGTGGCCGAGCCGACGACGTTGCCCGCCTGGTCGACCAGCGTCACCCGGGCGTCGGCCAGCGGCCCGTGCGGGGCGCGGACGACACCCTGGACGCGGGCGCCCGCGTCCAGGTCGATCTCGACCCGGGTGACCCCGGTGCCGCCCACCTCGACGGGCAGGGCGCGCGGCCGGTATCCGGCGGCGTTCACCGCGACGGTCACCGCTCCCGGCACCAGCTCGGCGAAGGAGAACTCGCCCTGCTCGCCCGTGGTCCCGTTGGCCAGCAGGTCCCCGCGCACATCGGTCACGATGACCATCGCGTCCTTGACCGGCTGCCCGCTCTCGGCGGCCCGCACCAGACCGGTCAGCCCGCTGGTGCCGCTGAGCAGGATGTCGTAGGCGACCGGCTCGCCGTTCACCACGACCGTGGACGCCTGCGGCTGGAAGCCGTCGGCGGAGGCGATCAGCACGTACGAACCGGAGCCCGGGGCATCCACCGCGTACGAGCCGTCGGCCTGCGCCACGGACCGGCCCAGCTGACGCCCGGCCAGCGAGATCAGTGTGACGGCGGCCTGCGGCACGGGCGCGGACTCGTTCCCGCGGACGAAACCGCGGACCGGGACACCGCCCTCACCGGACGCGGCCTCCTCGGCACGGGCCACGGTCGCGACGGCTGCGAGCCGCTGCGTCCCCTCGGGCCCGGCCTCCGTGTCGGCCACGGCCCAGCTCGGCACGGCCTTCTCCCCCTCGGACGCCTCGGCGGCGGCCTCAGCCGGAGCCACGGCGGGCGTCTCCGCGTCGACGGCCTGCGCCAGCCCGCCCTTCGTCTTCAACGGGACCTCCTTGATGAACAGCGACACCAGCAGCGCCAGCAGCGCCAGCGGAGCGGAGTAGAGGAACACGTCCGCGACACCGTGGCCATACGCGCTCTCCACGACGGTGCGGATCGGCGCGGGCATCGTGCTCAGGTCGGGGATGCCGCCGCCGCCCGTGCCGGCGTGACCGAGGGCCGCGCCCTTGGGGCCGAGGTCGGCGAGGCCGTCCTTGACGTAGTCGGTGATCCGGTTGCCCAGGACCGCGCCCAGGGCGGAGACGCCCACCGCACCGCCGAGGGACCGGAAGAAGGTCACCGTGGAGCTGGCGGCACCCAGGTCGCCCGGCTCCACCTGGTTCTGCGTGCACAGCACCAGGTTCTGCATCATCATGCCGATGCCGAGACCCAGCAGCGCCATGAAGATCGCTATGTGCCAGTACTCGGTGTCGTACCGGATCGTGCCCAGCAGGCCCAGGCCCGCGGTCACCAGCACGCCGCCGGCGACCAGCCAGCCCTTCCAGCGCCCGGTCCGGGTGATGACCTGGCCGGAGACGGTGGAGGAGATGAACAGACCCGCGATCATCGGGATGGTCATGACGCCGGACATCGTCGGCGACTTGTCGCGGGCCAGCTGGAAGTACTGGCTGAAGAAGACGGTCCCCGCGAACATCGCGACGCCGACGAACAGCGAGGCCAGCGAGGCCAGTGCGATGGTGCGGTTGCGGAACAGCCGCAGCGGGATGATCGGCTCGCTCGCCTTCGCCTCGACGAGGACGAACAGCGCCAGCAGCACCAGCGAACCACCGACCATCGCGTACGTCTGCCAGGACACCCAGTCGTACTTGTCACCGGCGAAGGTGACCCACACCAGCAGCAGGCAGACGGCCGCCGTGATGAAGAAGGCGCCGGCCCAGTCGACCTTGACCTTCCGCTTGACCACGGGCAGGTGCAGGGTCTTCTGGAGCACGATCAGGGCGATCACGGCGAAGGGCACGCCGACGTAGAAGCACCAGCGCCAGCCGAGCCAGTCGGTGTCGGTGATGACACCGCCGACCAGCGGGCCGCCGACCATGGCGGTGGCGAAGGTGGCGCCGAGGTAGCCGTTGTAGCGGCCGCGCTCACGCGGAGAGATCATCGCCGCCATGATGATCTGGGCCAGCGCGGACAGACCGCCCATGCCGATGCCCTGGACCGCGCGGAAGGTGATGAGCATGCCCGGGTTCTGGGACATGCCGGCCGCCGCCGAACCCAGCACGAAGATGACCAGCGCGAACTGGATCAGCAGCTTCTTGGAGAACAGGTCGGCGAGCTTGCCCCACAGCGGGGTGGAGGCGGTCATCGTCAGCAGGGACGCGGTCACGACCCAGGTGTAGGCGCTCTGGCCGCCGCCGAGGTCGCTGATGATCCGGGGCAGGGCGTTGGAGACGATCGTCGACGACAGGATCGCGACGAACATGCCGAGCAGGAGGCCGGTGAGGGCCTCCATGATCTGCCGGTGCGTCATCGGAGCGCCGTCGCCGGAGGAGCCGTGGGAGCCTCCCCCGTGCTTGGCATGAGCCCGCACACCGGCTGGTGTGGTCGTTGCCATGGGCTTCCTTCTCTTACGTGCTTGCGGGTGTACGGGTGGTCTGGTCGAAAGCGGCCGGTGCGGCCCGGGTGCCGGGCCGGCAGTCGAAGCTCTCCCTCAGTCGCGCCATGAGGCTGGTGAGCCGGCCGACGTCCTCGTCGGACCAGTCGCTCAGGCGCTCGGCGAGGACCTCGGTGGTCCGCCGGGACAGCTCGTCGAGCTGTGTGTGGCCGGCGGGGGTGAGGCGCAGGATGCGTGAGCGTTTGTCCGCGGGGTCGGCGGAGCGCTCGATCCAGCCCCGGGCCACGACGTGCGCGACGTGGCGGCTGGTGACCGACATGTCCACCGCCAGCAGCTCGGCGAGCTTGCTCATGCGCATGTCGCCGTGGCGTCCCAGCAGCGTCAGAACGGCCGCCGACCCGCCGGGGCACTCGGCGGGCATGATCCGGCCGAGCTCCCGCTTCACGGCGCCGAAGGCGCTGAACTGGCGGACCAGCTCTTCGTACTGCGCCTGTTCGGCCATGACACCTCCCGCTTTCGTTGCTTAGGGCAACCGTAAGAGCTGTTGGTTGCTGAAGGCAAATAAAACAGGGGGGGTGGGAACAAAAAGTTGGCAAAGGCAAGTATTGCGGGAGTAAACGTGCTGGTGACCGGCCTGGTGGCAGGGGCCGGTCGGGACCAAACGGAACCCCAACCCCCACTTGGGGAGCCCCGGCGTTTTCGCTAGGGTCTCGGGCCATGGCTAACAACCAGGCCCCGCAGGGCAATCACGACCCCGCCGGCAGCACCCAGATGTTCCGCGCGTTCGTCGACGAGGCCCCGCAGGGCCGTCAGGCGGCGGCCCCGTCCAGCGGCGGGCCGCGCATCGGTCTCATCCTCGGCGTCGTGGTCGCCGTGGCGGTCATCGCGGCGGTGGCCTGGCTGGCGATGGCGTAACACGTACGGCGGGATTTACGGGCGGGCCCGTTGCCGGCTGCTCGGCGATGCTGCTGGGGCCGGGTGGGTCCGCAGCCCGGCGGCGCGGGGTGCCGCTCTCTGGCGGCACGCATGCCCGCAGCTGGGTCAGAGCGCGCCCGCACCCGCCGTCGTACGGAAGGGGACGTGTCGGGGGGTGTCCGCCCGCAGCGGTTGTCGCGTCAACGAACAGTCAGTCGGCGTGCAAGCCCATCGCGACGTTCCGAGGACGGACACCCCCCGGCGCGGCCCCGACCCACCACCCGGCGCCACGCGAAGACGCGCACTCCCACCGAGGCGGCACAGGCACAGAGCGCGGCCCCGACTCACCACCCGGCGCCGCGCGCACACAGACGGGCACCCTCTGAACCGGCACAGACATAGGGCGCGGCCCCAAAAGACCGCGCCCCCGCCCTCCGTCAGAACCCGCCCTCCGACAGAACCGGCCCTCCGTCAGAACCGGCCCTCCGTCAGAACCGGCCCTCCGTCAGAACCGGCTCAGTCCGAGATCAGGCCTTCCCGGAGCTGCGCCAGCGTCCGGGTCAGCAGCCGGGAGACGTGCATCTGCGAGATGCCGACCTCCTCGCCGATCTGCGACTGCGTCATGTTCGCGAAGAACCGCAGCATGATGATCCGCCGCTCACGAGGCGGCAGCTTCGCCAGCAGCGGCTTCAGGGACTCCCGGTACTCCACGCCCTCCAGCGCCGTGTCCTCGTAGCCCAGCCGGTCCGCCAGCGACCCCTCGCCGCCGTCGTCCTCCGGGGCCGGCGAGTCCAGCGAGGACGCCGTGTAGGCGTTCCCCACCGCCAGCCCGTCGACGACGTCCTCCTCGGACACCCCGAGCACAGCGGCCAGTTCGGTGACCGTCGGAGACCGGTCCAGCTTCTGCGAGAGCTCGTCACTGGCCTTGGTCAGAGCGAGCCGCAGTTCCTGGAGTCTGCGCGGCACCCGCACCGACCACGAGGTGTCCCGGAAGAACCGCTTGATCTCCCCGACCACCGTCGGCATCGCGAACGTCGGGAACTCCACGCCCCGTTCGCAGTCGAACCGGTCGATCGCCTTGATCAGCCCGATCGTGCCGACCTGGACGATGTCCTCCATCGGCTCGTTGCGGGACCGGAACCGCGCGGCGGCGTACCGCACGAGCGGGAGGTTGAGCTCGATGAGCGTGTCACGGACGTAACCACGCTCGGGGCTGTCCTCGTCGAGCGCGGCCAGCCGCAGGAACAGGGAGCGGGACAGGGTGCGGGTGTCGATGGCGCCCGCAGCCGGAAGGACCGGGACGGGCTCGGCCGGGAGGGCCGGTACGTCATCGATGGGGCCGAGTGAGTCGAGAGCATGGGGAGCTGTCTCGCTCTCCGCGAGCGTGAGCACCTTCGAGCTGCCCTGTTCTGCGGACATGCCACCCCCTTTGGGTCGCGGGACGGTCGCGGCGAACGCCCCCGTCTGAGGAACGCAGCCTTCACCTGAATACCGGAGCCGGAGCTCCGGCAAACGCGCTTCCCGCAGAATGTCACATGTCGGCAACACGCTGTAGTGACATGTCGACATCTGAGACGCGAATACGCCCTGCAAACAAGGGGTCTGACGGCTTATCGGCTCTCAACTGTCGGCAACCGCCCTGATGAGCGATTCCCTCCTCGTGGTGACCTCTCGCTCGCGTTTGCGGTTACGCGTCGATCCGGTTCGCAGACCGCAACCTCTGGAAGCTACGCGCCAGTAGCCGCGACACGTGCATCTGCGAGACGCCGAGCTCCGCGGAGATCTGGGACTGCGTGAGATTGCTGTAGTACCGCAGCAGCAGGATCCGCTGCTCCCGCTCGGGCAGCTGAACGAGCAGGTGCCGTACGAGGTCCCGGTGCTCCACGCCGTCCAGCGCGGGATCCTCGTAACCGAGCCGGTCCAGCAGACCCGGCAGCCCGTCGCCCTCCTGCGCGGCCTCCAGGGAGGTCGCGTGGTACGACCGCCCGGCCTCGATGCAGGACAGCACCTCGTCCTCGGTGATGCGCAGCCGCGCGGCGATCTCCGAGGTCGTCGGAGTGCGCCCGAAGGAGGTCGTCAGGTCCTCCGTCGCGCTGTTGACCTGCACCCACAGCTCGTGCAGCCGGCGCGGCACATGGACCGTGCGGACGTTGTCGCGGAAGTACCGCTTGATCTCGCCGACGACGGTCGGCATCGC
The DNA here is from genome assembly GCF_040637495.1 of Streptomyces sp. NPDC029044. Classification (NCBI taxonomy): domain Bacteria; kingdom Bacillati; phylum Actinomycetota; class Actinomycetes; order Kitasatosporales; family Streptomycetaceae; genus Streptomyces; species Streptomyces sp. NPDC029044. The sequence continues at coordinate 88,802 of NZ_JBEZWN010000003.1, read as the reverse complement.
GAAGGTCGGGAACTGCACGCCCCGGTCCGGGTCGAAGCGGTCGATGGCGTTGATGAGCCCGATGGTGCCGACCTGGACGACGTCCTCCATCGGCTCGTTGCGGGAGCGGAAGCGGGCGGCCGCGTAGCGCACGAGCGGGAGATTGGCCTCGATGAGCGCCCCGCGTACGCGGTCGTGCTCCGGCGTGCCCGGCTGGAGCTCCTTGAGCTGCGCGAAGAGGACCTGGGTGAGGGCGCGGGTGTCGGCCCCACGGCTCCGCTGGGGAGCGGGCGGGGCGGTTTCCGCGGTGTCCGGGGTTTCCGAGGTGGGTGCCTGAGGTGCGGTACTGGCCAGCACGGTCAATTCCACCTCGTCATCGTCAACTCATCGTTCAACTCTTCCATCAAAAGCGGTCATAGCATCACAAGACATGTGCACTGTGTGCAAGCACCCCATAACTACGTGTTGAGGGATGAATGGCGCATAAATGAACTCACGTCACAGAGAAGCCCCCTGTCGCACTGACAGGGGGCTCGAAGCGACCGGACCGGCCGGGAGTCAGAACTCGTAGTCCGCGATCACCCACGTGGCGAACTCCCGCCACAGCGCGACACCCGCCTGGTGGTCGGGGTGCTCCACGTACCGCCGCAGCGCATCCGCGTCGTCGAAGGCGGAGTTGATGGCGAAGTCGTACGCGATGGGGCGGTCGCTGACGTTCCAGCCGAGCTCCCAGAAGCGGACCTCGGGGATCGTGCCCTCCAGAGCGCGGAAGGCCTCGACGCCCTTCACGACCCGGGCGTCGTCGCGCTCGACGCCCTCGTTGAGCTTGAAGAGGACCAGGTGGCGGATCATCACTTTCCTCCCTTGGCGACCCAGGTGGCGAAGTCGCCGAGGGCCCCAGCGGCGTCCGATATGCCCTGGAACCCTATAAGGACGTAATCGGCCGCTGTCTGCGGGTCCGTGATGATCACGTACAACGCGAAGACCACGAGGGCGTAGACGGCGACCTTCTTCGCGTTCACCGCCATCGCGGCCTCCCCTGTCACTGGTGTCCCATGCAGCGCACATGATCGCACGAAGGCCCGAGCACACGAAGAGGCTGAACGCACGAAGGGCCCCGTCTGACGACGGGGCCCTTCTCAAGCGGTAGCGGAGGGATTTGAACCCTCGGTGACTTGCGCCACACTCGCTTTCGAGGCGAGCTCCTTCGGCCGCTCGGACACGCTACCGAGGGAGACCTTACAGCAAGGAGCCGCATGCTTTGAAATCGGTATTCAGCGGTCCCGGAAGAACGCCGTGAGCAGCCCGGCGCACTCCTCGGCGAGCACGCCCTCGATCACCTCGGGCCGGTGGTTGAGCCGCCGGTCGCGGACGAGGTCCCAGAGCGAGCCGGCCGCGCCGGCCTTCTCGTCGCGGGCGCCGTAGACGAGCCGGTCGACGCGGGACTGCTGGATCGCGCCCGCGCACATCGTGCAGGGCTCCAGCGTCACCACGAGGGTGCAGCCGGCGAGCCGCCACGCGCCGAGGGCGGCCGCGGCCCGCCGCAGGGCGAGGAGCTCCGCGTGGGCCGTCGGATCGCCGCCGGCCTCGCGTTCGTTGTGCCCGGCTGCGAGCACGGTCGTACCGTCCGGGGCCAGGACGACGGCGCCGACGGGGACGTCCCCGCCCCGGACGGCCTCGGCGGCCTCGTCCAGGGCGAGTCGCATCGCGGGCCGCCAGGGGTCGCGGACCGGATCCGGCGGCCCCGCGGTGTCACGACCGGTCAGCGGACGGTCTCCAGGGTCTCCGAGGCGCCCAGGACTTCGGCGATCTCGGTGACGGCGTCCGTCGACATCAGGCGCAGTTCCTTCTCGCTCACGCCGAGGTCGTCCAGGATCAGGGCGTCGCCGACCGGCCCGTGCGGCACGGACTCGGCGGAGCCGGCGGCCCCGGCGCCGTCCTCGGCGTCGTCGTCCTCGTCGGACTCACCGTCCTCGGTGCCGTCGAGGTCGAGGGCGTCGAGGTCGTCCCCGTCGTCCGGATCGCGGCCCAGCAGCTCGTCGGTGAGCAGGATCTCGCCGTAGCTGCTGCGGGCAGCGGCGGCGGCGTCCGAGACGTAGATGCGAGGGTCCTCCTCGCCGTCCACGCGGACGACACCGAACCAGGCGTCCTCCTGCTCGATGAGCACGAGCACCGTGTCCTCGTCGGGGGAGGCTTCACGGGCCAGGTCGGCCAGATCCGACAGGGTCTCCACATCGTCGAGCTCTGTGTCGCTCGCTTCCCACCCGTCTTCGGTGCGCGCGAGCAGTGCGGCGAAGTACACCGTGACTCTCCCACTGGTCTGAGGCGTGCCGGTTGGGGGTCCCCCCGGCGGAGGTTACGGGCGGGGAGTGCTCGTCCGAGCCCCACCCACTCGGAATCGTGGCAGAAACAAGGCGTTCAGGGGATGTCTTCGGCTCCCTGTGTTGGGGAGTTCTCTTCGCACGCCCGTTGCTGCCACCTGCGGATCGTACGCGGCTTTGCCCCGCTCCACGCACGGTCACCCGCGACAACCTCCGCGCGGTTCGTGATCTTTGCCGGGGGTTTTCCCACCCGTTTCCTACCAGCGGAAGGTGCGCATGCGCATGGCGTGCCGCAGCCGGGCCGTCTTGGCGCGGCGCGGCTGGACGCGGTCGCGCAGCTCCCGGGCCTCTTTCAGATCGCGCAGGAACCGGGCACGACGCCGGCGGCGCTCGGCGTCGGACTCGTCGGTCCCGTCGGGCGTCGGGCTCGCCCCCGGCCACATGCGCGGCAGCGGATCGTCTCGGAATTGCCGGTCCGGCATCAGGTTCACCACCCCTAGTCCGTCCCTTCCGCCTTCCCCCGGACGGGCCGTTTGACGCCGGCGAGCGGGTGACGGACGGACGGCGGGCTCGCCGTGCGGTCCGGGGTACCCCGCCCGGTTAATGTTGTGGACATGCGTCTCCACGTCGTCGACCACCCTCTGGTCGCCCACAAGCTCACCACGCTGCGCGACCAGCGCACCGACTCCGCGACCTTCCGCCGTCTCGCCGACGAGCTGGTCACCCTGCTCGCCTACGAGGCCACGCGTGACGTGCGCACCGAACAGGTCGACATCCAGACGCCGGTCGCGCGGACCACGGGCGTCAAGCTGTCCCACCCGCGGCCGCTGGTGGTGCCGATCCTGCGGGCCGGGCTCGGCATGCTGGACGGCATGGTCCGGCTGCTGCCGACCGCCGAGGTGGGCTTCCTCGGCATGATCCGCAACGAGGAGACGCTGGAGGCCTCCACGTACGCGACGCGGATGCCGGAGGACCTGTCGGGACGTCAGGTGTACGTGCTGGACCCGATGCTCGCCACCGGCGGCACGCTGGTCGCGGCGATCCGCGAGCTGATCCGGCGCGGCGCGGACGATGTGACCGCCGTGGTGCTGCTGGCCGCCCCGGAGGGCGTCGAGATCATGGAGCGCGAGCTCGCGGGCACGCCGGTGACGGTCGTGACTGCCTCGGTCGACGAGCACCTGAACGAGCACGGCTACATCGTCCCGGGCCTCGGCGACGCGGGCGACCGCATGTACGGGGCGGCCGAGTAAGGGGTACGGAGGGCCTCTCAGCAGCCCTTCTTCGTCGTGGGCGCCGGCTCGGGCGTGGCCAGCTCGGTCAGCGCCCGGTCGGCGTCCGGCTTTTTCGCCAGCTCCTTGAAACCGTCCCCGATGACGAGGTCGACGGCGGCGCCCTTGCGGGCCGCCTCGGTACGCCGTTCGGCGCCCGGGAGCTGGGTGCCGAGCACGGGCAGTGAGGTGTCGAGCGCGGCGGCGGGGCCGAGCAGCAGACCGGTGCCCTTGACCTTCTTGTCGTACTGCTCGGTCGCGTTGCCCACGTCGCCGATCTTGAAGCCGCGCTTCTTGAGTTCGTCGGCGGTCTTCTTCGCCAGGCCCGCGCGGGTGGTGGCGTTGAGCACGTTGACGGTGATCGTGCGCGGCTGCGGCAGGGGCTCGGCGCTGGGCGGGGGGCTCGCCTTGGTCGTGGTGCCGCAGTCCGTCCCGTCGCCGGCCGCCGAAGCCTTTCTGCCGCCGCCGGTGAAGACGTCGATGAGCTGGAGCGTGCCCCAGCCGCCCACGCCGAGGACGACGACGGACGCGACGGTCAGGACGACGAGCCTGCCGCGCCGCCGGGGCCGGCGCATCCGGGGGTACTTGTTGCCCTTGATGCGGTACTTGCCGCCCATGCCGGGGGGAGTCAGCATGCTCATGAGCGCAGCGTAGTGCGCCCGGGCGGCGATGCCTACTAGATGATCATTCGACGTCGCCCGGCGGAACCCGAAAGGGCCAACCCGCGACCGCCGGGGACCAGCCGAGCGATCAGTCGAGCTCGAGCACGCGCGCGTGCAGCACCTGGCGCTGCTGGAGCGCCGCCCGCACCGCGCGGTGCAGCCCGTCCTCCAGGTACAGGTCGCCCTGCCACTTCACGACGTGCGCGAAGAGGTCGCCGTAGAACGTGGAGTCCTCGGCGAGCAGTGTTTCCAGATCGAGCTGACCCTTGGTCGTCACGAGCTGATCGAGGCGGACCGGGCGCGGCGCGACGTCCGCCCACTGCCGGGTGCTTTCCCGGCCGTGGTCGGGGTACGGCCGGCCGTTTCCGATGCGCTTGAAGATCACACGGAAAGCCTACCGGTCAAGACCTTCCGGGCGCAGCCATGGCGAGCGAGTGCGACGCTGAAAAAATCAACACAAGGCGGTACGAACCCGGAACAGGGGCGTGAACATGCCGGACCGCGAGACCATGCCGTCGGCCTCCGCCCCGGAGGTGTCCGGGCGCGCCGCCGCCCTTCCCCAGGAGGCCCTGCGGATCGCCTCCGGCTACGCCTTCTCCGGTCCGGCCCTCCAGCTGGGCGCCCTGCTGTGGGACGGCCAGTGCCTGCCGGACGCGCAGGTCCGGGTGCCGCTGGCGATGCTCAACCGACACGGGCTGGTCGCCGGCGCCACCGGCACCGGCAAGACCAAGACGCTCCAGCTCATCGCCGAGCAACTGTCCGCCCAGGGCGTGCCGGTCTTCCTCGCGGACATCAAGGGCGACCTGTCCGGGATCGCCGCGCCGGGCCGCCCGGACGCGCGCGTCGAGGGCCGGGCCGCGGACGTGCACCAGCGCTGGACGGCGACCGGGTTCCCGGCCGAGTACTACGCCCTCGGCGGCATCGGCCGCGGCATCCCCGTCCGGGCCACGGTCACCGGCTTCGGCCCGGTGCTGCTGTCCAAGGTGCTGCGGCTGAACCGGACCCAGGAGCAGTCCCTCGCGCTGGTCTTCCACTACGCCGACAGCAAGGGCCTGGAACTGGTCGACCTCAAGGACCTCAGGGCGGTCGTGGCCTTCCTGACCTCGGACGAGGGAAAGCCGGAGCTGAAAACGGTCGGCGGTCTGTCGGCGGCCACGGCCGGGGTGATCCTGCGCTCCCTCACCGCCTTCGAGGCGCAGGGCGCGTCCGGGTTCTTCGGCGAGCCGGAGTTCGACACGGGTGAGCTGCTGCGTACGGCGGAGGACGGGCGGGGCGTGGTCTCCGTCCTGGAGCTGAGCGCCGTACAGGAGCGGCCGCAGCTGTTCTCGACCTTCCTGATGTGGCTGCTCGCCGATCTCTTCCACGACCTGCCCGAGCTGGGCGACGTCGACGAGCCACGGCTGGTGTTCTTCCTGGACGAGGCGCACCTGCTCTTCGACGACGCCTCCGAGGCGTTCCTGGAGTCGATCACGCAGACCGTGCGCCTGATTCGCTCGAAAGGAGTCGGGGTCTTCTTCGTGACGCAGACCCCCGAGGACGTGCCCGCCGAGGTCCTCGCCCAGCTCGGCAACCGCGTCCAGCACGCTCTGCGCGCCTTCACGCCCGACGATCAGAAGGCCCTGAACGCCACGGTGAAGACCTTCCCGAAGTCGCCCTACGACCTCGAAGAGGTGCTGACCGGCCTCGGGACGGGCGAGGCGGTGGTGACGGTGCTGAGTGAGAGGGGCGCGCCCACTCCCGTCGCCGCGACCCGGCTGCGGGCGCCCGAGTCGCTGATGGGGCCGCTCGGGCAGGAGGCCCTGGAGCGGGCCGTGGCCGGGTCGCCGCTGTACGAGCGGTACGCCCGGGCCGTGGACCGGGAGTCGGCGTACGAGCGGCTGGAGCGGGGGCAGGGGGCGAAGGGCCCCGACGAGATGCGGGACGCCGCCCCCGGTCGGGGCGAGCCGGAGGGTGAGCAGCCGTCCATGGCGGAGCGGGTGGTCGAGAGCGGCGTCTTCCAGTCGCTGGCCCGGTCGGTGGGGACGCAGATCGGCCGGGAGATCACACGATCACTGTTCGGCACGGCACGGCGTTCGGGGCGGCGCAGGCGCTAAGGCCTGTCGTTCGGATCAGGTCGCGGACGCGGGGCCTGGCACGCGCATCTGCGGCGTTGTCGTCGGTCACCGACGCTCCGCGTCACCAACCTCTCCGACCAGCACACCGAGGGGCGGTGGGCGCGGCGCAGGCGGCGGGCACGCGGCCCAGGCGATGGGGACGGCGGAGGCGGGGGCGCCTCCGCCGTGCGGGTCGCTTCAGCCGCGATCTCTCCCCTGCCCTTGACCCTGTCCCGGTCCCTTCTGGGGCTGCGGCGGCTTCCGGGTGTCCGGCCGGGAGTGGGGGTGGGGCTTGGGGGCGCTGCGGGCGGCTTCCGCGCGCAGGAGGGCGCGCATGACCGCGTACGGGTCTTGGAGCATGGCTGGGTTCCTCGTCGTTCCTCGTCGTTCTGGTTCCGTGCGGGACGGACGGACCGGGGCCGGGCCGGTCCGGTCAGCAGCGCAGGACCTCGGAACGCAGGGGACGGGGGTCGTACGGCGGGTCCGCCGGTACGGGCAGGGGGCGCCGTGCGGTGCGGGCAGGCTCGGGGAGCGGCGCGGGGGCCGGCGGAGCGGCGGTGCGGCGGACGCCCCGGGCGGGTGGGCGCAGGGCCGTGTCGAGGAGGTCGCACTCGACGGTGGTGCTCTCCCCGGAGACGGTCGCCGTGGGGCCGGTCAGGGCCTCGGCGTGGGCGCCCGGCATGAGCAGGGCGAGCAGCAGGACGAGTACCCGCAGCCAGGTGTGCCGGCGGGGGCCGCGGGGTTCCGGCTGCGGTTCGGGGGCCACGGGACGTCATTCCCCCCGCCGGACGCGCGGCTCATCCCGCAGGCCGGGAGATCCGCTCGCTCGGCCCAAGCCGTCGAGGGCCCGGGGGATGCCGCGACAGCGGCACCTCACGCCTCCCGCCTTCCCGCGGCGCGGGGCCGAGGGTGCGGGGCGGCGTATGCCGGAGGCGTCGTGCTCCGGGTCCCAGGGGGAGCCGCCGGGTGGCTCGCTCATGGTTCATGCTGGGATCGCACCGCGGGCAGCCGCCACCTGAGCCGGGCCGGCCGAATGACGCCGACGCGTCGGGCAGGTGCCGGGGTGCTTGCCGCTCCTCGGGGGTGCCCTGTGGGCCGAGAGCTCGCTGCGCTGCCTGCTCCCGCTTGCCGATGGCCCCGGATCGGTCTGTGGCCTGGCGTCCGTGTCCCTCGGCGCGCAGCCTGATCGCGTGCGGCCTCGTGCGGCCTCGTGCGGCCTCGTGCGGCCAGTGGCTCGATGCCCCGCATCCGGCCGCACCCCGCATCCGGCCGCACCCCGCATCCGGCCGCACGTCTGGCCCCGCGCCGCCGCCGGCGCCGCGTGTGCTCGCTGCTGCCGGTGGCTTCGGGTGGGTCTGTGGTCGGTGCGCGGGGTCGGATGTCCGGGGTCTGGTGGCCGGGGTAGCTGTGGCCGTGTGCTCGGTGCTTGCCGGGGGTTCCGGGTGGGTCTGTGGCCTCGGTGCGCGGGTCGGTCGTCCGGTGCCCGCGGGCCGGTGCCGGGGTAGGTGCGGCCGGGTGCTCGCCGTTTGCCGCCCGGGGCCTCGGGCGGGCCAAGGAGGCAGATGCGCCGTGTCGGTCGCACCGCCGGCGGGCCCGCCGCGGGCCCGCCGGCCGGTGCTCGCGTCTGCTCTCCCGCAGGCGCGCGGCGGCTACTTTCCGGTGGCCTTCGACGCCTTGGCCGCTGCCTTCATCTCCTGCTTGTGGGCCCGTACCTTGACCAGCGATTCGGGGCCGGTGATGTCGGCGACCGAGCGGAACGAGTCCGGCTCGCCGTAGGAGCCCGCCGCCTCTCGCCAGCCCGTGGGCTGCACCCCGAGCTGCTTGCCGAGGAGGGCGAGGAAGATCTGGGCCTTCTGCTTGCCGAAGCCGGGCAGTTCCGCGAGCCGCTTCAGCAGTTGCCTGCCGGTGCCGGCGTCCTTCCAGACGGCCTCGGCGTCACCGTCGTAGTGCTCGACGAGGTACTGGCACAGCTGCTGGATCCGCTTGGCCATGGAGCCCGGGTAGCGGTGCACCGCCGGCTTCTGGGAGAGCAGCGCGGCGAAAGCCTCCGGCTCGTGCGCGGCGATCTCGTGCGCGTCCAGGTCGTCGCCGCCGAGCCGCTGGGCGATCGTCGCCGGGCCCTTGAACGCCCACTCCATCGGAACCTGCTGGTCCAGCAGCATGCCGACCAGCGCGGCGAGCGGACTGCGGCCGAGCAGCGCGTCGGCCTCGGGATCCTGGGCGAGGTGAAGGGTGACGTCCATGCCCCGATCATCCCCCGGCGCGGGCCCGGCCGCCGCTCAGGTCGCCCGCCAGTACCCCAGTGCGTGCACCCGCTGCTTGGGCAGGCCCAGCTCCTTGCGGACGTACGCCCCGAGGGCCCGGGTCGTCGCCGTGTCGCAGGCGATCCAGACGTACGGGTCGGCGGTGTCCCGGAGCAGGCCGGGCAGGTCCGACTTCACCCGGTCCACGAGGTGCGCGCCGGAGTCCTGGCGCGGCACCCTGCGCAGCTCGTGCCGGTCCGGGGCGGTGCGGAACGGCAGGTCGTCGTCGCCGCCCTCGAACCAGACGGTGGCCGGGGCGGAGCCCAGGGCGTCCAGGAGGGAGTTGATGGCCGGGAGCGAGGCCGGGTCACCGACGGCGAAGACGTGCGAGGGCGCGGGGCTCGGGTGCTCGAAGCCGGTGCCCTGGACGGTCGCCTCGATCGTGTCGCCGGGCTTGGCCGCCCTGGCCCAGTCACTGGCGCACCCCTCGTGCAGGGCGAACTCCAGCTGGAAGGTGCCGGCCTCGGCGTCCGGGTCGACCAGGGTGTAGGCCCGCTGGTGCGGCTTGCCCGCGTTGTCGAACCACAGCCGTACCCACATGGTGGGGTGCACTCCGGTGGCGGCCAGCAGACCGCCGTCGGTGAAGCGCAGCCGCCGGTAGTCCGGGGTGACGTCCTCGACGTCCGTCACCGTGAACTCGAAGTCCTTGCCGCGCAGCAGTCTGAGGACCGCGCCCTCCCAACCCCGCCCCTGCCCCATCGCTTTTCCGCCCCTTCGCGTACGATTCCGGCCACAGCTGTGACTTAGGCAAGCCTAACCTAAAGAAGATCCAGCCCAAAGGAAAGAGAGCCCGGCGTGACCACCGAGATCTACCGTGATGCCTGGGGCATCCCGCATCTGCGCGCGGGCAGCGCGGCCGGACTCGCCCGCGCTCAGGGCCTCGTCACCGCCCGCGACCGGGCCTGGCAGCTGGAGACCGAGCGCCACCGGGCGCAGGGCACCTCGGCGTCCTTCCTCGGCGGGAGCGCCCTGGCCTGGGACCGGTTCGCCAGACGGGCCCGGCTCGACGACACCGCCAGACACTGCTTCGCGGACCTGGAGAGACGGGACCCCGAGACGGCGCGGTGGGTGCGCGCGTACGTCGACGGGGTCAACGAGGGTCTGGCCGGCAGCACCGCCCCCGAGTTCGCCCGCACCGGTCTCACCCCCGGCCGCTGGGAACCCTGGACCCCGCTCGGCGTCTGGCTCGCCACCCACATCCTCTTCGCCGGATTCCCGGCCAAGCTCTGGCGCGAGCAGGTCGCCGCACACCTGGGCGCGGGCGCCGTGGGCCTCTTCGCCGCCGACGGCCCCGGCACCTCCGGCAGCAACGGCTGGCTGGTCTCCGGCGAGCGGACCGTCACCGGGCAGGCGGTCATCGCCGGGGATCCGCACCGCTGGATCGAGGACCCGGGCGTCTACCAGCAGATCCACCTGTCCTGCCCGGAGTTCGACGTCGTGGGCCTGGCCGTCCCCGGTGTCCCCGGCATCGCCCACTTCGGGCACACCGGCACGGTCGCCTGGGCCATCACCAACGCCATGTCCGACTACCAGGACCTCTACCGCGAGCGGCTGCGGCGCACCGGCGCCGGGGTGGAGGCCCTCGACCCGGACGGGGTCTGGCGGCGGGCGGCCCGGCACACCGAGACCGTCGAGGTGGCGGACGAGGAGCCGGTCGAGGTCGAGGTGATCGAGACCGGCCGCGGCCCGGTGATCATCGGCGGGCCCGAGGGCCTGGACGGCGACCCGGCCGGCCCCTCCGGCCTGCCGGTGGCGATCAGCCTGCGCTACCCGCCCCGCGTCACCGGCGACCTCGGCTTCGCGGCCCTGCTGCCGCTGCTGCGGGCGCGCCGGGTCGCCGACGTGGACCGGGCCCTCGACCACTGGGCCGAGCCGGTCAACGTCGTCCAGGCCGCCGACACCGAGGGCGGCGTCCTGCACCGCGTCGCCGGGCGGGTGCCGATGCGCGCCGGGACCAACTCCCTGCGCGTGGTGCCCGCCTGGGAGCCCGGCCACGAGTGGCGGGGCCGGCACGCGACACCGCGCGCCGGGCTCACCGACGGCGTCGCCGTCATGGCCAACCAGCGCGGCCCGGCCGCACCCCTCGGCGTCGAGTTCGCCCCGCCGCACCGCGCCGACCGCATCACCGCGCTGCTCGCGGGCAAGGAGCACTGGTCCGCCGCCGGCATGCCGGCGATCCACACGGACACCCATCTGGCGTCCGCCTCCCCCCTCCTGGACCGGCTCGCCGCCCTCGACGACCTCACCCCCGAGGCCACCGCCCTCCGGGACCGCCTCCTCGGCTGGGACCGCCGCATGGACGCCGGCAGCGCCGACGCGGCCCTGTACGCGGCCGTGCGCACAGCGGTCGTACGGCGGCTCGCGGCGCACCCGGCGTTCGCCGCGCTCACCACGCCTCCGTCGTACCCGGAGGTGTTCCAGCCCTGGCTGGCCCTCGTCCCCCGGGTCGGCTTCGCCCTCGAACACCTGCTGCGGGCCGGGGAACTGTTCGGCGTCGACCGCCCTGCGGCCGTCCGCGCGGCGATCGAGGAAGTGGCCCTGCGCCCGCCGGCCGGCGTCTGGGGCGACACCCACCGCCTCGCCCCCTGGCGCGCGCTGGAGCCGGAGCAGCCGTACGACGAACCGGGACTGTCCGGCGACCACGACTGCGTGCTGTGCACCTCGGGCGTGCCGGGCCTCACCGACCGCGCCGCCCGGGGCCCGGCCGCCCGGTACGTCTGGGACCTGGCCCGGCGCGAGGACAGCCGCTGGATCGTCCCGCTCGGCGCCTCGGGCGTCCCCGGCTCGCCCCACCACCGCGACCAGCTCCCCCTGTGGCTGGCGGGAGATCTCGTCCCGGTCGTCACCGACTGGACTCAGCTGAAGAAGGAACGCGATGTCTGACCCGTACGCCTCCCGCACGCCCGTCCACGAGCAGGTGGTCGACGGCTTCGGCACCGTCCGCGTCCTGCCGCTCGACCCGGACTCCGACGCCGCCGTCGTCCACCGCTGGGTGGGCGAGGAGCGGGCCGCCTTCTGGGGCATGACCGAGCTGACCGGACAACAGGTCGCCGCGGTCTACGCCCACATGGCCACGCTCGACACCCACCACGCCTACCTGGTCGTCCGGGACGGCGAGCCGGTCGCACTCCTCCAGACCTACGAGCCGGAGGCCGACCGGGTCGGCGAGTGCTACGACGTCCGCCCCGGCGACATCGGCGTCCACCTGCTGCTCGCCCCCGCGGGGCCGGGCGGCGGACAACCCGGCTGGACCGCCCGGCTCGTGGCGGCCATCGCCGCGTACGTCCTGCTCGGCCTGGACCGCCGGCGGGTCGTGGTCGACCCGGACGTGCGCAACGAGAAGGCCATCGCCCGTTTCCTCGGACTCGGCTTCGCCCCGGGCCCGGTGGTGGTCCTGCCGGAGATCGACCTGCCGGACGTGTACCTGCCGGAGAAGAAGGCCCAGCTCGCCTTCCTCGACCGGGAGCTAATGTTCCCCGGGTGACCCCCGAGGACCTCATCGCCCACTACGGCCTGGAGCCGATCCCGGACGAGGGCGGACTGTTCCGCCAGACCTGGGCCGGTCCCGAACGCCCCGACGGCAGGCCGGAGGGCACGGCGATCGTCGCGCTCCTGACGGCGGACGACTTCTCCGCCCTCCACCGCCTGCCGACCGACGAGATCTGGCACTTCTACCGGGGCGACCCGCTGGAGCTCCTCCTGCTCGCCCCGGACGGCACCGCGCGCACGGCCGTGCTCGGACCGGACGTCCTGCACGGCCAGCACGTCCAGTTCACCGTCCCGGCGGGCACGTGGATGGGCGGCAGGGTGGCGGCGGGCGGCTCATGGACCCTGTTCGGCTGCACGATGGCCCCGGGCTTCACCTTCGCGGGCTACGAACACGGAGACGCGGCGGAACTGACCGCCCGCTACCCGGCGGAGGCGGCCGGGATCGCGCGACTGTCCCGGCCCGCTCCTTAGCACCATCCCGTTGAGCGCTACACCGATCCCGTCCGTACATAACCCGGAGCCGTCCAGCCCGACCCCGGAGAACCACGTGGACCATCGGCGGAACGAGAATCGCGATGCCGGACACCCCCGGCGATTCCAAGCCCTGGTGCTGCTGGGCACCGTGCTGGTCCTGCTCCTCGCCGGAGCAGCCCCCGCCTCCGCCCACGCCGCCCTGCGCAGCACCGACCCCGACGACGGATCCGTCGTCCAACGGGCCCCCCGCCACGTCACCCTGACCTTCACCGAGTCCGTGGGCCTGCTCGACGACTCCTTCCGGGTGTTCGGCCCCGACCAGCGCCGGGTCCACACCGGTGAGGCCACGCACGCGGACGGCCGCTCCGACACGGCCCGGATCGGCCTGCCCGGCAAGCTCGCCGAGGGCACCTACACCGTGGCCTGGCGGGTCGTCTCCGCCGACAGCCACCCCGTCTCCGGCGCGTTCAGCTTCTCCGTGGGGAAACGGTCCGCGACCACCGGCCAGATCGACACGGGCCCGACCGAGGACCCGCTCACCCGCGGCCTCTACGACGCCGCCCGCTACCTCGCCTACCTCGCCGCCGCGCTGCTCGTCGGCACGGCCGCGTTCGCGCTGCTGTGCCGGCCCGCGCACACCGCCCCGCTGCGCCGGCCGCTGGTGGCCGCCTGGTGGACGCTGCTGGGCTCGACGGCCGTCCTGCTCCTGCTGCGCGCCCCCTACGAGGCGGGGACGGGCCCCGCCGAGGCCTTCGACGCCTCCGCCCTCGGCCGCACCCTGACCGGCCGCCCCGGCCTGGCCCTGCTCGCCCGGCTGCTCGTCCTCCTGCTGACCGCCGCCTTCCTGATCTGGTGGTCCAGGCGCCGCGACACCGTGAAACGGCCCGTCGCCCTGGCGATCGGCACGGCCCTGGCCGCGGCCCTGGCCCTGACCTGGGCGGCGGCCGAGCACGCCTCCGCCGGGATCCAGGTGCCGGCGGCGATGACGTCGTCCGTGGTGCACCTGCTGGCGACCGGCGTCTGGCTGGGCGGCCTCGTGGCGCTGCTGCTGACCCTGCGCCGCTCGTCCGGCGACGACCTGGTGGAGGTCGTGCCCCGCTTCTCGCGGATCGCCTTCGCCTCGGTGACCGCCCTGGCCGTCACGGGCCTCTACCAGTCCTGGCGCGGCCTTGGCTCCCTCTCCGCGCTGTCCGGCACGTCGTACGGCCGTCTGCTGCTCGCCAAACTGGCCGCGGTGGCCGTGCTGTTGCTGGTGGCCGGGTACTCGCGGCGCTGGACGGCGCGGATCGCGGCACCGGCGGCCCCGGCCCGGGCGGCCGTACCGGCACCGGTCCCGCAGCCGGTCGGCGCGCCCGCAGACGGCCACGAAGCCGCCGAGGGACCCGGGACGGGCGAACCGGGCACGTCCGGAGAGGGGGAGTCACCCGGGGAGCCGGAGTCGCCCGACGGCCCGGCGGGGCCGGGGGCCGGATCCGGCGACCCCGGCGTCCGGCGCCGCCTGCGCCGCTCCGTGCTGGCCGAAGTCGCCGTCGCCGCCGTGGTGCTGATGATCACCACTGTGCTCACGGGCACCCTTCCCAGCCGGGCCCAGGCCGAGGCGGCCCAGCAGGCCCCGGTGGGCGCGCTGCCGCCCACGACCGAGATCACCGTGCCCTTCGACACGGGCACGGGTTCCCTCTCCGGAAGCGGAAAGGTGCTGATCACCCTGGACCCGGCCCGCGTCGGCGAGAACGGAATACAGGCCGTCGTCTACGGCTCCGACAGGGGCCTGGTGGCGGTCCCCGAGGTCCGCATCACCTTCACCCTGCCCTCCCGCGAGGTCGGCCCGATCGACGCCGAACTCATCGACCGGGGCGGCTACTGGAGCACCAACTCCGTCAACCTGCCGCTCGCCGGGAACTGGACGATGAAGACGACCGTGCGGGTGTCGGACGTGGACCAGGTGTCGATGGAACGCCGGGTGCGGGTCGAGCCCTAGGCAACCGCACCGCCGTCGACGGGAAGTCGTCCGCCGGTGGCGCGTCGCCCGCCGGCGGGGCGTGATCCGCCGGCCGGGCGTCGTCGAGGAGCCGTGTCATGACCTCGGCGGCGCTGACCGCGGCGTCGCCGCAGCAGTTGTTGAACAGCACGTGGACCTGTTCGGTCCGCTCGGCCAGCCGGCGCACCCGGGGCAGCCACTCGGCGAGTTCGTCCTCGCCGTACGCGTGCCGGAACCGGTCCTCCTTGCTGCCTCTGCCCCAGGCGGTGCTGCGGCCGTGGAAGCGGACGACGGACAGCCGGGGCGAGGTCACGGGGGTGACCGGCGGGACCGACGAGGCGAGCCTCTGCGTCATGTCGACGGCCACCGCGGCCATGCCGTACCGGGCGAGCAGCGCGCCCGTCGCCTCGGCCTGCCCCGGCTCCCACCAGGAGGGGTGCCGGAACTCGACGGCGAGCGGCCAGCCTTCGGTCCGCTCGGCGCACTCCCGGAGGAAGACCTCCGCCCGCTGTCCGGGCCGGAACCAGGGCGGGAACTGGAACAGCACGCTCCCGAGCCGCCCGGCTTCCTTCAGCGGCTCGATCCCGGACGCGAACCGTGCCCACACCTGATCGAGCACCGCCGGGTCCCGGTGCTCCGCCCGCAGACCGTCCGGCATCACCGCGTCCCGGGTGGGATGCCCGGTGAGCAGTGAGAACGCCTTCACGTCGAACACGAACCCGTCCGGTGTCCGCTCGGCCCACAGCCGGCTGTTCCGCTCGCCCGGCAGCGCGTAGTACGAGGCGTCGACCTCGACGACCCCGAACCGCTCGGCGTAGTGCCGTAACCGTCCCTCGGCGTCCCGCCGGCCGGGCGGATACCAGCCGCTGCCGACCAGTGCCCGGTCGGTCCAGGAACACGTGCCCACCAGGATCTGACCCATGGGGGAGCGGTTACCCGGGCCGGGCGGCGGCAGGCTCCGTTTCTCGGCCGGGGCGGCACGGTGAGAGCGGGAGCAATCGGGGTAACCAGGTGATATCTGTGCATTTCCGGGGTCATGGCTGATTCTCCCCGAGAGTGAGATGACCGATCATGGAGCAGCCCGCCACCGTCGGCCGGGCCACCCGGCCGTCCGGAGAAGAACCCGAAGCCCTCGACACCCTCGTCGGCGCATCCCTCACGGCCCGTGTCACCCTCGACGAACACGGCATCGTGACCGGCTGGAACGCGGGCGCCGAGCGGCTCCTCGGGTACTCGGCCGAGCAGCTGACCGGCCGCCGTGCCGCGGATCTGCTGGCCGAGCCGATCCCGGTGCGCGGCGGTCTGCCCACGCTCGCCGGGCTGCCCCGCTGGAACGGGGAAGTGGCGCTCCGGCACCGAGACGGCCGGAGACTGACGGTCAGGATCCTCGCCCACCACCGACCGGCCGGCGCCGATGCCCCCGCCTGGCTCATCGTCTCCGCCCTGACCGACCGGCAGCCACCGGCCGGTGTCGACGCATCCCTCGTGAGCTGGAGTTTCGCCCAGTCCCCCTGCTGCGCCCAGGCGATCTACGACACCCGGCTCCGGCTGCGCCGGGCCAACGCCGACATGGAACGCGCCACGGCGCTGACCGAGGAGGAGATGCGGGGCCTGCGCGTGTCCGAGATCGTCGACGACGACGCCGGCCTGCGGGCGGAGCGCGCCATGGCCCGGATCCTGCGCACCGGCGAGCCGGAGTACGAGGAGAACTACCTGCGCGCGCCCGGCGAAGGCCACGAGCACGCCTGGTCGGTCTTCATGTCCGCGCTGCGCGACCACGAGGGCGCCATCCGGGGCGTCTGCCTGTCCGCGCACGACATGACGGAGCAGTTCTGGGCCCGCAAGCGGCTCCAGCTGATCGCCGAGGCCGGCCGGCGCATCGGCGGCACGCTCGACGTGACGCGCACGGCCCAGGAACTGGCGGACGTGACCGTCCCGGCCCTGGCCGACTTCGCCAGTGTCGATCTGCTGGCCGCGCTGGACGACGCGCCCGAGCCGCCCGCGCACGTGGTTCCGGCGGACGGGCCGCTGCTGCTGCGCCGGGTGGCACTGAAGTCGGTGACGCCCGGCGCACCGGAGGCGGTCGTGGCGCCCGGCGCGGTGGACTCCTACCCGGCGGGTTCGATGCCCTTCGAGAGCCTGCGCACCGGACGGCCCGCCCTGCACGAGGTCACCGACACCGCGTTCACCGCCTGGCTGGCCCGCGACCCGGCCCGCGCCGCCCGGGTCCGGGCGTTCGGCATCCACTCCGTGATGGCCGTGCCGCTGGTCGCCCGCGGCAGCACCCTGGGCGTCGCCTTCTTCGTCCGGCACCGCAACCAGGAGACCTTCCGGCAGGACGACCTGGTGCTGGCCGGAGAACTGGCCGCCCGGGCCGCGGTCAGCATCGACAACGCCCGCCGCTACACCCGCGAACGCGCCACGGCGGTCACGCTCCAGCGCAGTCTGCTGCCGCAGCGGCTGCCCCGGCAGGCGGCCGTCGAGGTCGCCTCCCGCTACCTCCCGGCGGGCGGGCACGCCGGTGTCGGCGGGGACTGGTTCGACGTCATCCCCCTCTCGGGAGCACGGGTGGCGCTGGTCGTCGGGGACGTGGTCGGCCACGGGCTGGTCGCGTCGGCGACCATGGGGCGGCTGCGTACGGCGGTCCGCACGCTGGCCGACATCGACCTGCCGTGCGACGAGCTGCTGACCCACCTCGACGACCTGGTCGCCCGTCTGAACCAGGAGGAGGAGAGCGACGGCGAGGGGGCGGCGGGCTCCGCGGGGATCTCGGGCGACGTCGGGGCGACGTGCCTCTACGCCGTCTACGACCCGGTGACCCGGCACTGCTGCTTCGCCGGGGCCGGGCATCCCGTGCCGGCCGTCGTCGGCCCCGGGGGCACCGTCGACCTCGTCGAGCTCCCGGCGACTCCCCCGCTCGGCGTGGGAGGCCTGCCCTACGAGGCCACCGAGGTCGTCCTTCCCGAAGGGAGCCTGCTCGCCCTCTACACCAACGGCCTGGTCGAGACCCCCGACCGCGACCTCGACACCGGAGTCCACCGGCTGCGGGAGGCCCTGGCCCGTCCGACGGGCTCGCTGGACACCCTGTGCGACACGGTTCTCGCCGACCTGCTGCCGCAGCGGCCGGCCGACGACGTGGCCCTGCTCATCGCCCGGACCCGCGCGCTCGACGCCCGGCAGGTCGCCACCTGGCCGGTGCCCTCCGACCCGTCCGCGGTCGCGCAGACCCGCAAGGACGTGGTGGCGCAACTGGAGCGGTGGGGGCTCTCCGACGCCGTGTTCGTCACGGAGCTGGTCGTCAGCGAGCTCGTCACCAACGCCATCCGGCACGCCCAGCCGCCGGTCCAGCTCCGCCTGATCCACGACACGACCCTGATCTGCGAGGTCTCCGACGGCGGCAGCACCGCCCCCCATCTGCGGCGGGCCCGCACCTATGACGAGGGCGGCCGCGGCCTGCTCCTCGTCGCCCAGCTGACCGAGCGCTGGGGCACCCGCCAGAGCGCCACGGGCAAGACCATCTGGGCGGAACAGAGCCTGTCCCCCGCGTGAGGAGCCACCGGCCATGACCACACCCGCGTCCCACCGGGCGGCCCGCGCCCCCGTCCAGCAGGCAGCCCAGCTGCTCGGCCTCGTCTTCCTCGTGGTCGGCGTGCTGGGCTTCATCCCGGGCGTCACCACCGACTACGGCTCGCTGGAGTTCGCCTCCCACGAGTCGGGCGCCGAACTGTTCGGCCTGTTCCAGGTCTCGATCCTGCACAACCTGGTGCACCTGGCGTACGGCCTCACCGGCCTGATCCTCGCCGGCACGGCCGCCGGGGCGTACTCGTATCTGCTGGTCGGCGGCGCCGTCTACCTGGTGCTGTGGGTGTACGGCCTGTCCGTCGGCCACGACAGCGACGCCAACTTCGTCCCGCTGAACACCGCGGACGACTGGCTCCACTTCGTCCTGGGCATCGCCATGATCGGCCTGGCCCTCGCCCTCGGCCGGCGGCGCGGCACGCGCGCCGGCGCACGGTGAGGAGCACCGGCGACAGCATGCAGACCTTCCTGCCCTACCCCGACTTCCGCACCACGGCCCTGTGCCTCGACCGCCGCCGGCTCGGCAAACAACGCGTCGAGGCCCTCCAGGTCCTGCGTGGCCTGGTCGTCCCCGGCTACGGCTGGCGCCGCCACCCGGCCGTGAGGATGTGGCTCGGCTACGAGGAAGCGCTGGTCCGCTACGGCCTGGAGATCTGCCGCGTCTGGCGCGAGCAGGGCCACCAGGACACGTGCGCGGCCACGCTCGTCGCCGACCTGGCGGCGACCCGTCCCCACGCCCCGGTCCGCGACCAGCCGCACCTGGCCGCCGAGGGCGAACTCCCGCCCTGGCTGGGGGACGACCCCTTCCACGAGAGCCACCGCTCGGCCCTGGTCCGCAAGGACCCCACGACCTACGCGGCCCTCTTCCCGGGCGTCCCGGACGACTTGCCGTACGTCTGGCCGGCGTCGGACCGCGAGATCTGACAGGGCCTAGGCGGCCCTGCGCCGCGCCGGACGCCTGGTCGCGGCGGGCTGCTCCGGCATGTCCTCGACGAGAGGGAAGGTTTCGGCCTCCCCGAAGTCGGGGGCCTGGAACGGGTTGGTCGCCGGAGGCGGCGACGCCGCGCCGGAAAGGCTCGTCTGCCCTTCCACGGCGGAGAACAGCGAAGTCGGTTCGATGAGAGGTCTCTTTTCGGTTACTGGCCCAAGGCAGGGCCAGGGGTGCCCCGACCGGGCACGGAGGTCCTACAGCTTGGTCATCTTGGCGTAGGGGCTCAGGATCCGCATCTGCGCCGAACCGAAGTCGACGAGCGCGGCGATCCCGTCCTCGATGCCGATGACCCGGCCGAGCCCGTACATGTCGTGCGTGACCTGGTCACCCACGGCGAAGTGCTTGGGAGCGGGTGCGACCGGAGCCTTGAAGGGGCTGGTAGGCAAGTGACGCTTGGGAGCAGCAGGCTTTGTCATTGGCCTCAGTATGCGCCTACTCGGGCCTCTCGCGCTGCGCCTGTCCACGTCCGGTGCCCGAACCGAGACCTCGGGGAACCGTCGGCTGGCCCAAAAAATCGAACACATGATTGAATTTGGCCATGCGAACCTTTCCCGACGACGTCGTCCGGGCGCAACGGGAGTGGAGTGCCACGTACCGGCAGCTCGCCGATCGGCCCGGTTGCACCGAGCTGCGCCGGCGTCTGTACCGGCTGTCGGCCCAGGTGTTCTTCCACCCCTGCTGGCGGCAGCGACGGCCGAGTCCCGCGGCGTGGTGGGAGCTGCGGGAGCTGGGGCGGACGGCCGGGGACGTGTGCGAGCGGCTCCCTCGATGACGCGCCGGCCTGCGGGACCGTACGTCCCGGACGATCCTGAAGGCATGTCCGGACCTCTTCGTGTGATCGTGCATCCGCCGTCGCCCTCGGGCGGCCGGCGCGTCCGCGTGGACGGCGAGATCCTCGGCCTCGCCCACAACGTCGTCGACGTCGCGGAGTTCCTCCGCCGCGCCGGACTGGAGATCGATCCGGCGGACGTGGCGGAGGTGCCGTGGATCGACTGGCGCGGGGTGGGACCGGAGCGCTGGGGTCCGGAGGCGGCCGGCTGACGTGCCGGTCTGCGGAGCGCCCAAAAGTGGCCAGAATGGGTCTTGACCACTCGTCGTGCCACATCGGAGGCACCCCATGAAGGACCTCACGTTCGAGCAGAAGCGTTCGCTGTCCCGCCACGAGGCCGCTGACCAGCTCACGGCACTCGCCAACGCGCTGAGGGAGGGCGGGGACGCCGAGCTGGACCTCGGCCCCGGGACACTGGGCCTCCGGATCCCCGACGACCTCCACAGCGAGCTGGAGATCGAGATCGGCGGGGGCGAGATCGAGCTCGAGATCGAACTGAAGTGGAAGACCGCCCCTGGGCGGGCGACGCCCCCACGGACCGAGACCCGCACGGAAAGGCCCAAGCGGAAGAGCACCCCCACCCCTGCGGGACGAGGCAGGAGCACGAAACGGTCCACCGCGAAAACGCCCTGAGCGGAGCACACGCGTTCTTCGGGGCTGCCCCCACCGTGACGTTCTGACGTTCACCGGGCGGCCGGCGAGCGGTGTCCATTCCACGCCACCCGGCGCGGCCCTGGCGGTTGGCGTCAATCATCGGGCGTATCAGGCATGTTCCTGCCGATCAGGTGTCCGTGCCTTCGGCGGTCGGCAGGAGTGCGGCCAATTCGGCGTCGTCCGGGCGGTGGGCCGCCTCGGCCGCCTCGCGCAGCACGGCCCGGTCGACCTTGTCCACATCAGCGATCAGACGAATCATCACGCCGTCGTCGGGCACCGCGTACTCGTGGCTGCCACCGGCCTTGCGGTACCAGGCGTCGCCGTCGCGCTCACAGGCGACCTGCTTCTCCGACCCCTCGCCCAGCGGCTGCTCCGGGCAGCTCTCCGCCGTCATCGTGCCACGCCCCACGAAGAGGCCGAACTTGCTGCCGGCCTTCTCGGACAGATACGCGGCAGCGAACCCGTTGTCGTACTCGCCGACCGACTCCTGGAACACGGTGTAGCCGGAGACCTCGGTGACATAGACGAGTTCCGGCGCGACGCCCCAGTCGCTCGCGGCGGCGTCAAGATCGGTGCTGTCGGCGGCCGTACCGCCGCTCTCGTCCGCGCCGCACCCAGTGAGGAGAACCGGCAACAAGAGGAGAGGGAGCAGCGCACGCGCGGGTCGCATCATGCGCGCATCCTTCCGCATGGCCATGCCACAGTCACAAGCGTTTTCTGGATTCCCTCAGCCTCCTCGTCGGGGAATCCCCGCTGTCAGTGGCCTCGCCCAGTCTCCGGCCATGAGCATGATCGGTGAGTACCTGCGTGTCACGGCTGCTGAGCTTGACTCGGCGATCCGAGACCCCGACTGGGCTCTGGACTTCGTCGAAGAGGTTCGGGACGCCGAGGAAGAGGCGGAGCCTGCGCCGGCCAAGGCGCGTCACTTACGCGCTGGAGTGGGGGCGCCCCTGGTACGACGGCCTCACGCAGTTCTTCGAGGCTGCTGCCAGGACGGACGACGCGATGCTCGTCTGGCTGGACTGACGGACGAAGCAACGGTCTGACGTCGGGCTCGTCCGCTCCCCGTGCTTCCCCGCTGCCCCCGCTCCTTCCGGCGACTCCTGCGGGACGCCGGCGAACGAGACGGCCGTCCCCATGACGCTCGCCACACCGCAACGACCGTGCGTGGACGTGACGGGGACCATGATCCACAAGGTCGCCCGGCAGGTGGGCGACGAGCTGTGGCGGGGCGTTCTGACCTGGGACGGAGTGGAGAGTCGGACGGTTGATGAACGGCTCTGGACGGGGGTGAATGAGACCAGAAGTGAGACCAGAGTGCCGGGTCACACCTTCTTGACGACGATCGACTCCGGAACCAGCTTCTCCAGGTCGTCCACGTCCGAGGTGAAGACGGTGACCTGCCCCTTCTGCTGGCGCGCGATGACGGCGAGCACCGCGTCGATCGCGTACTTGTGGCCATGCAGCTTGGCATCTGCCAGCAAACGGCGGGCCTGGCGGGCCTCGTCCTTTCCGATGTCGGCGACTCTGAGCCGCGAGAGCACCCAGTCCCAGCGTTGCTCGGTGGTTCTGCCGTCGAACGCCTCGATCAGCGTCATCGGAGATGTCACCACCTCGGCTTCACCTCCGGCCGCGAGGTCGAGCCATGCGATCATCTTGCGGTCGCCGCGCACGGCCAGGGACAAGGCTTCGCAGTCGAGCACGAAGACACGCAGTGGTCGCTGCCCCGGCTCACCGGCCCGCTTCTTCACGCGGCCTCTCCCGCGCCGTGCGTTCCGGCGGCGCGACGGCGCTCGTGCTCGGCGTCGAGATCCTCCAGCTCCTCGAACGCTGCCGTGCGCTCCTCCTCGGTGAGGGAGCCGTGCTCCTCCTGCAGCCAGTCGGCCAGTTCCCGCAGCCGGTCCCGGTCGCGCTTGAAGCGCAGTGCCTCGGCGACGTACGCCGACAGCCCCCGCTCCGCCGCCTCCGCGCGGATCTCGTCCAGGAGATCCTCGGGAATCGTCACCGTCACCTTCTTCGTCGCCATACAAGAGACCATACTCTTGGTGTCGCGCTCCTTACCAGTGCGTTCATGTGACCGCCGGGATCGGCGATCAGACGGTCGTGGCGGCGTGGCGTGGGCTGCCGTGGAAGACCTGGCTGGTGTGCCAGGAGCGGTGGGCGGCGGCGATGGGGCGGACGCCCGGCTGGGGACCTGTGACCGGACGGCCGGCGAGCGCGATGACGTGCTCGCGGGCGGCGGTGCTGCGGCCGACGAAGCTCTGCGAGACCAGGATGCGGTGACCGTTGCCGATGCCGAGGACGCCCTTGTCGAGGAGCTTGTGGTGCAGCGAGCAAAGGCACAGCCCGTTGTCGATGTCGTCCGGTCCGTCGAACGCCCACCAGCGCACATGTGCGGCCTCCAGCCCGACCGGCACCGCGCCGATCCTGCCGTCGTACCCGCAGAAGGCGCACTGGTACTCGTAGGCCGTCAGGACCATCTCCCGCATCCGCCGGTCCCGCTGCCTGCACGCGGCTGAGAGCCGTCCGGTCTCGGCCTCCTCCAGCTCCAGGCCGACGGCTTCGCACAGCTCACCGTGGAGGGAGGGCGGGAAGTTCAGATCGAGCAGCACCCGAGTCATCCGGCCGAGCAGGGAAGGCTCCCGCCGCAGCGCCGCCCGCAGCTGAGGCGTCAGCCGCCCGGCGGCCCCGGTCGCCCGCAGCTCCCTGACCCCGGTTCCGGGGCTACCCGTCCCGCGCTCGGTGCGCACCTCCCACACTCCGTCACTCACCAGGTGATGAAACGGATAAGCGGGCGTCGTCCGGTTACCGGGCCCGTACTCGGCGAGCAGCCGCCGCAGGTCCTGCTCCACCGCGCTGTACCGCAGCTCGCCGTCGGCGTCGTGCTGGAACCGGCTGAGCGCGTACAGGAACAGCAACGGCTTGTGCGGAGCCCGCACCCCACTCCTCGTCCACTGCCTCAGCTGCGCGGTGCGCTCGACCCAGTCCATGACCGGCGATCGTAGTGGCGGCTGGTCGAACAATGATCCGTTGCACGGGGTGGGCCAATGGGCCGTGTCGAGGGCTATGCGGTCATGACGCCGAGGATGCGGGAGAGGGTGAAGGCCCGTTCGTCCTCGCGCAGATGGCACCAGGCATACAGATGGGGCGGGTCGAGATCGAGCTCGCTGAGGGTACGCACGGTTCGGTTGCCCGAGGCGGCGACGTACTCGACCGTGATGGCCGTGCCGGCGTCGACGGCGTGGGCGAGCTGGCGGACATCGCTGTACGTCAGGTTCTTCGCGTACCCGGCGATGATCTCCTCGGTGTCCGTGCCGTAGGGGACCCCGGTGCCGAACGGATCGGGATCCGGAAGCGTCGGCGGGGCGTCCCGCAGCCTGGCGGCCAGGGCGCTCAGGCCGACGTCCACCGGGGTCTGGGTCGGCACAGACCGCCGTCGTTGGCTTGGGAGTGGGGCCGGAGTCGAGGCGGAGGCACGTCGGCGCCGGGTCTTCTCCACGCGTACGGTTCCGTCGGCCTTCTCGGCGACGGGGGCGTAGCCTGCGGCCCGGAGCGCGGCGAGAGTCTTGTCGAGCGGAGTCCGGCAGACCAGCACGGTCGGTGCCAGCTGCCGCAGCCCGAGCTCGGCGAGCTTGCGGTGGGCGGCGAGTTCGGCGAGAAGGGCAGGTTCCTCGCCGTGGATCACGCAGGCCGCGGGGGCGATGCGCACACGGCCGTGAACGCGCGCGGTGTCATGGATCAGATACGACAGTGGCTGGGGGAGGGCGCCGACGGCGACGTCGGCCAGGTCGGCGGTGATGGCGTCGGGCGTACGGCCGGTGTCCAGGGCGCGGCGGATGGTGCCCGGGCTGAACCGCCACACGGATGCCGTGCCGACGGCTTCCCGGTCTGCGACGGCGTCCAGCCGGGCGGCCAGGCGGGCTGACGGTGTGCCCGTGACGACGGCGGTGAGGTCCGCGCCGAAGCGGGCCGTGCTGGTGGCCGTCGGCAGCAGCCGCCGACTGGCTGCGGCCAGTGCTTCGCCGTCATCGGCATGCAAGGCTGCACCGATGCGGGACAGGGAGCCGCGGGCAATCACACCGAGCAGTTCTGCTTCGCGGACCACGGAGGCGAAGGGCGTGGCGTCCTGGGGGAGTTGATGGGCGAACGGACGGTGCCAGGCGACGAGCGGCCCCAGTTGCACGGGGCTCCGCACCCCCTGGTCCTTCGGGAGCGCCAACGCGGCGGCGAGAAGCCCGTCCCGTGCCTGCACACAGCCGCCGCAGGGTGGTGTTCCGGCGAGTGCGGGCAGCGCCTTGCCGTCCTCGTCGCGGGCCTGGGTAGGGGTCAGCGGCAGCGTCCGCCACGCCTGGAGAAGGGTGGTGAGCTGCTCCGCCGGTTCCCGCTCCGCCCAGGCGTCGTAGCCTTCCGTCGCCGCGACCCGGTCACCGTCCCGGGCCAGCAGCCCGGCGTCGTACGCCGTCTCCAGGACGAGGCGTACGACGATGTCGTCGCACTGTGCGGCCTTGCCGATCCGGGACAGCTCACGCGCCCCGACCCCGCCGGACTTCAGTCGGGCCGGCGGAGACGCGGCGCACGCCGCCAGAACCGAGGCGGCGTGGGCGGCGAACGCCGGCGCGGCTGCCGCCGCCTCCCGATCCACCTCCGCCTCGGTGACGGACACCGTCTGCACGATGGGCGGGCACGGCTCGAACGGGGCGTGCCAGTCTGCCCCTCGCAGCGCAAGCGTCACCTCGGCCGGCATGCGTGCGGGCCCGTACCCGGAGTACCGGTCCTGGACCAGCAGTCCTCGCTCCAGCGCCCACCGTGCACCCGGTTCGGAGTCGGCCCGTGGGGCCCCGAGCATGAAGAACTCTGTCTGTTCCTGCTTCTGTTCACCCTGGTGACGGGCTCGCCGCTCAAGCAGTTCCCGAGTGGCCGCAGGCGCTGAAGCGACCACCGCGGCCACCCGCTCCGGATCACTGTGGTGCTCCAGCAGTGTGGCCAGCCGATCTTTCTTGGTGGTGCCGGGAGCTGGGATGCCCAGGGCCACCAGCATGCGCCGCAGTTCCTCGGAGGTCGTGTCCGCCAGTAGCCGGGCGAGCGGCGCGTCCAGCCCCAACGGCGAATCCCACGCCTGCCGCAACGGCGCCGCCATGTGGAGCAGCCCTTGGCCGTCCGGCCAGACGAGCGCGTGATCGGCCAGTGTCTCCAGGGCCGTGTCCAGCCCGCGATCGGTCTCCGTTTCGGTCACGTCCAACAGGTCGGCCAAAGCGGCACGTGGAACGGGTCCCAAGGCCGCCAGCGCCTCAGCCACCTGCACCTGTGGCAGCGCGAGCTCCGCAAGCACCGGTGCCACCGACGCCGGGCGCTGAAAGCGGTCGGCGAGTTCGCCGAACGATCGTGGCTCCGGCGGGGACACGGCATCCGGGCGAGTCGCCAGGACTCGCTCAAGTCGACCGACTTCCAGACCACTCAGCCACGAGGCCAGAGTTGATCCGCTGGGCTTGCCGATGGGGCACCTCACCAAGACGACGCCGTTGCTCTTCGAACCGGAACCGGTCCTGCACACGCCCCAGAATGGCGCACGGCGGGGGACACCCGCGTCCTGCGGCGGCAGGAAGCCGCTTGTGAGTGAAGGCGCTGCCCTGTCGGTCGACCCGTCAGCGGCAAAGCGAGGCGGTGAACAGTTCCTTATGTCGGAAATAAATGAGACCAGAACTGAGACCAGAGCATGCCGAGAACCCCGGCCGCTGAGCGGTCCGGGGTTCTCGTTTCGCCTGTTCAGGCGGCTGCGGAGGATACGAGATTCGAACTCGTGAGGGGTTGCCCCCAACACGCTTTCCAACTGTGGTGGTTGGGCGTGGAGCGTCGTTCGGGCCGGTTCACCTGGGTTCAGGGGCGGTTGGCCACTGGCGTGGGGACGGCTTGAGGTCTCGTCTGAACGGCCGTGAACGGGGCTGAATGAGACGGAAACTGAGACGGTCACGGCCGAGGTGCTCGTGCGACCGTCGGGTGACGTTCGCGTACGAAGCGACCGGTGTTGAGACGTGGGTCACCCGTCGGCCTGAGCCCTCAGGCAACACCGGCCGCTCCACTGCCTTGGGCGGCGGTTCCAACGGCCTTGCCAGAGCCGCCCGGTTCAGCCGGCGCCCCAGAAGGCGTCCTCGGCCTGCTGGTCAGCGGAGAACAGCCATACCTCCGCGATTTTGTCGCCCTCGACCCTCAGCACGTCGATGCCGTCCATCGACATCTCACTGTCTGCACCCTGGGCCGAGAAGTGGATGGGGATCACTACCAGCGCGCCGTTGACCATGGGGGCGCCGGTCAGCTGGAGTTCGAAGGTTCCCTCGGTGGCGGTCATCTGCGCGGCGAGCATCTCGCCCACCGCCGCTCCGCCGCTGTAGGTGCCGGAGACGGCGTTATTGCCGGGCTGGTGCCACACGATGTCGTCAGCGAACAGGCCCGCGACTGCGGCGAAGTCCTTGGCGGACACGGCGTCGACGTAGAGGCGGGCGACGGTGAGCGTGTTGTTGGGCTCCATGATGATTCTCCCCTTCGTCGGGTTGTTGCTGCTGGAGCCCTATACTCACCATCGGTAACCAGTAACCTCAACGTAACCATTGGACAGGTGTGATGCATGCCACAGCGTCCGGAATTCGACGTGATGACCGCGACCTGTCCTTCCCGCACGTCGCTGGCCCGTATCGCCAATAAGTGGACCGCCATGGTCGTTATCGCCCTCAGCGGCGGCAGGATGCGCTTTCGCGACCTGCGTACCGCCGTCGACGGCATCAGCGCGAAGGTCCTCACCGACACCCTGCGGGACCTGGAGCGCGATGGCCTGGTCACCCGCCGCGTCTACGCCGAGGTGCCACCGAGGGTCGAGTACGACCTGACCGCGCTGGGCCACACACTGCACACACCCCTTCAGGCTCTGGGCAGATGGGCCGAGGAGCACATCGAAGAGGTACTCACAGCACGCGAGGAGTACGACGCCCGGAGCTGACGGAGGGACACAGCGCGCCGCATAGCGCAATCAGCTTGGGAAGATCGCGTATGCGGATGGGCGCTGACCTGGCAAGACGGTGACCTGCGCATTCCCCGGTAGCTCGCCGACGCTCCCCGTTGTTCCCCGCCGCAGGTCATCTGACCGGGCACGTGGGGGGCATGGTCACGGACCCCGTTGCGGGGCCGCGGTCCCTCGGTTCGTCTACGAGGAGCTCCGCTCTGTCTGGCTGATCAGCGCACCAGCAGCGCATCGTCGAACGTGATCAGCCTGGTCCGGCATCGGCGAACCTGAGATCATGCCGCGTGCACTGGTGTGGACGACCTGTCCATCTCCGTGGTGCTTTCGACCGCAGACACTCCTGAGGAGAAGCTCTCGTGAAGAAGAACAGCATGACCACTGGCTTACCCCTCGTCATCGGCACCGTGATTGCCGCTGGCGTCCTCGTTCAGGACAACTACGGCGGCGCCGTCTTCGCCGTCGTGGCTGGTGCCGGCGCCTCGCTTGTCCTGCACTTCCGGTCTAGCCGCAACCAGGGGCGCGCTGAGTAGCTGCGAGCCGGACAGCACGAAGCCCAGGACAAAGCACGAGGTCGGCGGAGCGACTTTGGGGTGGAGCTGCCATGGGGCGAGTGATCATGGCCCCGTAAGCTTCCGGCGAGTCGGGCAGTCTGTGGACCTGCCCGTTAAAGCACGACGTTGGGGCCATGATCTTCGAGGCTCGCCCCATGGTGGCTGCCTAAAGTCGTGGAGCCGACCGCCCCAGCCGCAGAGGGTGTCTCCCACTTCATGCCCGCTGCCGCTAGCGCGCCGCCGGGCGCGGCCAGCCGGGGCGCAGACAGGAGGCAGGCCGCGCCGCAGAGGCGGCGCGCGCCCGCGCCGTGCGCGGGCCTTGAACCAGTAGAGAAAGTTGTAACTCAGTCTGTGGTGCGGGGGTTGTCTAGGCCCACCGTCAAGCATCACCTGGGACGGGACACCGTGGTGTGAGGCTTGAAGGCGTGTGCGCAGGCTGGGAGATCGACGCCTTGGCGGCGGGCCAACGGCAGGAAGGTGACTGGCCTGATGGTCCATGTGATGCGGGTGTCGGCGTGGGTCACGGAGACTTCGCAGGGTTCCCTGCGCAAGAGGGCTCGTCGGGTATCGATGCGGCCGTCGTAGAGCCAGGTCCAGGCCTCGTCGCAGGCATCGCTGTCGAGCGCTGGTGAGATGGTGCGCAGGGCGACCGCTGCCCATCTGTCTGCCTGCGGTGCTGAGTAGGCGTCGAACGATGCGTGCAGTACCCGCTGTTCCCCGC
Organism: Streptomyces sp. NPDC029044; assembly: GCF_040637495.1. Lineage (NCBI taxonomy): Bacteria > Bacillati > Actinomycetota > Actinomycetes > Kitasatosporales > Streptomycetaceae > Streptomyces > Streptomyces sp. NPDC029044. Next base: position 59,901 of record NZ_JBEZWN010000003.1, on the reverse strand, counting down.
CTCGAAGAGGAGGACATCGAGCCGTCCACGATCGAGGAGGTTCAGAGCCTCCTCGTTGAGGCGGCCAAGCTCCGCAACAGTGCGCGCTGGGTCGTCGCCCTGGCGCTCGGCCTCCGGCAAGGGGAGGCGCTCGGGCTCCACTGGGAAGACGTCGACCTGGACGCGGGATACGTCCGCATCCGCAAGAACCGACTACGGCCCAAGTACGCCCACGGCTGCGGGGACGACCCGTGCGGCCGGAAGGCTGGTTACTGCCCGCAGCGGGAGCAGACCCGTCGCGAGCACAAGTCCACCAAGTCGCGTGCGGGACGGCGCACCATCGGCCTGCCCGATCCACTGATCAAGATTTTCCGCCGGCACCAGGAGGCGCAGGAACGTGAGCGGATCGAGGCCGGGGCCGACTGGGAGGGCAAGGGATACGTGTTCGCCTCGCCGACCGGCGGGCCGCTGAGTCCGAACACTGACTTCCACATCTGGAAGCGGCTGCTTCGGGACGCCGGTCTCCGGGACGGCCGTCTCCATGACGCTCGCCACACCGCAGCGACCGTGCTCCTGATCCTCGGCGTCCCGGACGTCGTGATCGACTCGATCATGGGTTGGGAGCCCGGGGGAGCGGCCCGGATGCGCGCTCGGTACATGCATGTGACGGGGACCATGCTCCGCAAGGTCGCGCAGCAAGTCGGCGACGCGCTGTGGGAGCTCCCGGAAACCAACTGAGACGGAAACTGAGACGGACAACGTCGAAGGGCCCCACCGCGAACGGTGGGGCCCTTCGACATCGTGCCCGGTGAGGCACTGGCGGAGGATACGAGATTCGAACTCGTGAGGGGTTGCCCCCAACACGCTTTCCAAGCGTGCGCCCTAGGCCTCTAGGCGAATCCTCCGCTGGGAACATTACATGACCGAGAGGAGTGCTCGCGAACTCGTTCACCGCCCCCGACATCAGGTAACCTTGGCGCAGCCCCTCACGCGGCGCTATCTGACTGAACTCCCCCAGGGCCGGAAGGCAGCAAGGGTAGGTCGGCTCTGGCGGGTGCGTGGGGGGCGTCTGCGTTCCCGGGCCGGGCCCGATGTCAGTGGGCGCCTATAACCTCGTATGCGTGTCGTCTCTCGCTCTGTACCGCCGCTACCGCCCCGAGACCTTCGCCGAGGTCATCGGGCAGGAGCATGTCACCGACCCGCTGCAGCAGGCGCTGCGGAACAACCGGGTCAACCACGCGTACCTGTTCAGCGGGCCGCGCGGCTGCGGCAAGACGACCAGCGCCCGCATCCTGGCCCGCTGCCTGAACTGCGAGCAGGGACCCACGCCGACGCCCTGCGGTGAGTGCCAGTCCTGCCAGGACCTCGCACGCAACGGCCCCGGCTCCATCGACGTCATCGAGATCGACGCGGCGTCCCACGGTGGCGTGGACGACGCCCGTGACCTGCGGGAGAAGGCCTTCTTCGGGCCCGCCCGCAGCCGGTACAAGATCTACATCATCGACGAGGCCCACATGGTCACGTCGGCCGGCTTCAACGCGCTGCTCAAGGTCGTCGAGGAGCCGCCGGAGCACCTCAAGTTCATCTTCGCCACCACCGAGCCCGAGAAGGTCATCGGGACGATCCGGTCCCGGACCCACCACTACCCCTTCCGGCTCGTCCCCCCCGGCACCCTCCGGGAGTACCTCGGACAGGTGTGCCAGAAGGAGACGATCCCGGTCGAGGACGGCGTGCTCCCGCTCGTGGTGCGGGCCGGCGGTGGGTCCGTGCGTGACTCGATGTCCGTCATGGACCAGCTCCTCGCGGGCGCCGCGGCGGACGGTGTGACGTACACCATGGCCACCGCCCTGCTCGGCTACACCGAGGGCTCCCTCCTCGACTCCGTCGTCGAGGCCTTCGCCACCGGCGACGGAGCCGCGGCCTTCGAGGTCGTCGACCGCGTGATCGAAGGCGGCAACGACCCCCGCCGCTTCGTCGCCGACCTCCTGGAGCGCCTGCGCGACCTGGTGATCCTCGCCGCCGTCCCGGACGCGGCGGAGAAGGGGCTGATCGACGCACCCGCCGATGTGATCGAGCGCATGCAGGCCCAGGCCGGCACCTTCGGCCCCGCGGAGCTGAGCCGCGCCGCCGACCTCGTCAACGAGGGCCTCACCGAGATGCGCGGCGCCAACTCGCCCCGTCTCCAGCTCGAACTGATCTGTGCCCGCGTCCTGCTCCCCGCCGCCTACGGCGACGAGCGCTCCGTGATGGCCCGCCTCGACCGGATCGAGCGCGGTGTGAACCACTCCGCGGGCGGCCCGTCCGGTATGCCCGCCATGGGATACGTCCCCGGCCCGGAGGGTCATGGGGGAGCGGCTCCCGCTCCGGTCCAGGCGGGTGGCGGCGCTCCGGGCCAGGCAGGTGGCGGCGGTCCGCTGTCGGCGGGCGGTGACGGCCCGGTGCCGGCGGGCAGTGGTCCGGCGGCGGCCCGTGCGGCGGTCCGTGCGACCGGAGCACCGGGCAGCGGCGGCGCCATGACCGGCAGCGGCGGCGGCCCTGCGGCGGCCGTGCCCGGCTCCGCCCCTTCGGCCGCGGGTCAAGGCGTGCCCCAGTCGTCACCGGCCCAGAGCGCGCCGCCGGCGGCACCGGCCACGCCGCCCCCGGGGCACACCGCACCCGAAGCAACCGGTGCCCCCGCTCCCGGCCAGGAGACCCGGCCCGCCCCGGCCCAGCCGGCCCCCGGCGCCTGGCCCACCGCCGCCTCTGCCGGCAGCGGCGGCCGTCGCCCCGGCGGCTGGCCCACGGCCGCCCCGGGCGCGCCCGCCTCGAACACCCCACCGGCGACCACCCCGCCGACGAGCACCCCCGCCCCCAGCACCCCTCCGGCGGCCCAGCCCCCGACGGCGTCGGCACCCGCCCCAGCCCCTGCCCCCACCGGCGGCGGTCATCTCGATCCCCGCACGCTCTGGCCGAACATCCTGGACGCGGTCAAGAACCGCCGGCGCTTCACCTGGATCCTGCTCAGCCAGAACGCCCAGGTGGCCGGCTTCGACGGCACGACCCTCCAGCTGGGCTTCGTCAACGCCGGAGCCCGGGACAACTTCCTGAGCAGCGGCAGCGAGGACGTGCTGCGGCAGGCGCTGGGCGAGCAGTTCAACGTCCAGTGGAAGATCGAGGCGATCGTCGACCCCTCGGGCGGCTCCGCGCCCCCGGCGCCCGGCGGCGGCCCCTCCGGCTTCGGCGGCGGTGGCCCCTCCGGCTTCGGCGGCGGTGGCGGCCACAACAGCGGCGGCGGCTACAACGCAGGCGGCGGCTACAACGCCGGCGGCGGTACGGCGACGGCCCAGCGCCCCGCCCCGTCCCAGCCGGCACCCCCGGCCGCCCCCGCCCAGCAGTCGAGCGGCGCCGCTCCCGCCGCCACCTCCACCCCGGCCGCGCCCCCCGCCTCCGTCCCCCAGCCCTCCGCACCGCAGCCGCGTCACGTCTCCGCGGAGGAGGACATCCCCGAGGACGACGATCCCGACCTCGACGAGTCGGCCCTCTCCGGCCAGGAGCTGATCGTGCGGGAGCTGGGAGCGACGGTGGTCGAGGAGTTCACGAACGAATAGCCGGCCGTCCTTGGAGGAACCTCCAGCTCAAGATCCGCCCCCTCCTCGGCGGCCCGCACAAAGGGAACCCGGCGTCTCCCGTTAGGCTGACCCCCGTGAAGGTCCTCGTCATCGGCAGCGGCGCCCGCGAACACGCCCTGTGCCACTCCCTGTCCCACGACCCCGACGTCACCGCGCTGCACTGCGCCCCCGGCAACGCCGGCATCGCCGAGGTCGCCGAGCTGCACCAGGTCGACGCCCTGGACGGCGCCGCCGTCACCGCGCTGGCCACCCGCCTCGGCGCGGAGCTGGTGGTCGTCGGCCCGGAGGCCCCGCTGGTCGCCGGTGTCGCCGACGCCGTGCGCGAGGCGGGCATCCCCGTCTTCGGCCCGTCCGGCCGGGCCGCGCAGCTGGAGGGCTCCAAGGCCTTCGCCAAGGACGTCATGGCCGCGGCCGAGGTGCCCACGGCCCGCTCGTACGTCTGCACCACACCGGAAGAGGCCGACGCGGCCCTCGACGCCTTCGGGCCCCCCTACGTGGTCAAGGACGACGGGCTCGCCGCGGGCAAGGGCGTCGTCGTCACCGACGACCTCGAAGCGGCCCAGGCCCACGCGGCGGCCTGCGAGCGCGTGGTCATCGAGGAGTACCTCGACGGCCCCGAGGTCTCCCTGTTCGCCGTCACCGACGGTGAGACGGTCGTCCCGCTCCAGCCCGCCCAGGACTTCAAGCGCGCGCTGGACGGCGACGAGGGCCCCAACACCGGCGGCATGGGCGCGTACTCCCCGCTGCCGTGGGCCGACCCGAAGCTGGTCGACGAGGTGCTCCAGACCGTGCTCCAGCCCACCGTGGACGAGATGCAGCGGCGCGGCACGCCGTTCTCCGGCCTGCTCTACGCCGGTCTCGCGATCACCTCCCGCGGTGTCCGCGTGATCGAGTTCAACGCCCGCTTCGGCGACCCCGAGACCCAGGTCGTCCTGGCCCGGCTCAGGACGCCGCTGGCCGGGCTGCTGATGGCCGCCGCCACCGGCAACCTCGCCCACCTGGAGCCGCTGCGCTGGAGCGACGACGCGGCCGTGACCGTCGTCGTCGCCTCGCACAACTACCCCGGCACCCCGCGCACCGGCGACCCCATCACCGGTCTCGACGAGGTCGCCGCCCAGGACGCCCCGCACGCGTACGTGCTGCACGCCGGGACCCGGCAGGAGGGGGACGCCGTCGTCAGTGCGGGCGGCCGCGTCCTGTCCGTGACGGCCACCGGCAAGGACCTCACAGAGGCCCGCGACCGCGCCTACACGGCCGTCGGCCGCATCCGCCTCGACGGCTCCCAGCACCGCACGGACATCGCCGCGAAGGCGGCGGGCGCGTAACCGGCCGACGCGGGGCAGGGAAACCACCCCGCCCCCGATGAACCCCGCAGGCCCCGGATCCGTCTCAGGATCCGGGGCCTGTCGTATGGGAGAGGCCACGCCGTATGGGGGAGGCCAGGCCGTATGGGAGAGGCCCGGCCGACGTAGGCAGGGGCGGGGCCGGAAGTATGCGAGAGGTGGGGGCCTGATGCTCGCTGTCCGTCATCCACCTCTCCCCAAAGCCATTCCATCGAGTGACCGATGCCCTATCCGGCTGACGGGGGGCGGAGCCCCAACTAGGGTGCGGCGCAAGCGTTCCGGCACTTGGCCCACCGGCATTGCGATGTCAGTGACGGGTGCCACAGTGGGGGAGTGAGCAAGGGCAGCATCAGGTCAACGGGGAGGGGGTGAGGTCGGTAGTGACCGGAATGGGTGTGGAAGCAGGCGCGCAGGTCGCGCGGGCACGGGCACTGGCCGTGCTGCGCATCCGCAGCCGTGCCCTGGCCGTCGCCCTGCTCCCGGCCGCGGTCGCCGTGATCCTGCTGGCGGGTGCCGCGGGCGACCGCCTGGAGGGCCCTGTCTGGGACGCGGCCCGCTGGGTGCTGACGCCGTTGGCGGTCCTCGTGCTGCTCGCCGCCGCCGGCATCGCCCTGGTCGTCGCCCGGGCCCGGCCCGCCATGAGCCCGACCGTCCCGGTCACCGAGGAGGCGGCGCCCGACCTGTACCGGATGGTGCGCGACCTCGCCGACCGCCTCGACGTCCCCGCGCCCTCGGCGATAGCGCTCACCCCGGACTGCGACAGCTGGCTGGAGGACCGCACGCATCCGGCCCACGGCCCGCCCCCGGCCGAGGAGCACCACGACATAGCGGGAGCGGGCAAGCAGGCGCACCGCCGGCACCCCGTCGCGCCGGTCCTCGTCATCGGCTCCCCGTTCCTGTGGTGGATGCGGGTCGGCGAGCTTCGGGCGGTCCTCGCCCCGGTCATCGCCGGTACGGGCCCCTCGGCCCACCCGGACATAGCCGCCGCCCGGCGCTTCGTGCGGGGCCTGGACGCCGCGGTGGCCGTGGCCTCGGCGCCCCGCCGCGAGCCGGTCTCGCGGGCGGTGCTCGCCGGGGTCGGCTGGGTCGCCCGGCTGCTGCTGCGCAGCTGCCGCGTTCACGCCGCCGAGATGGAGCGGGGCGTGGCGGCCGCGGCCGCCGAGCGTGCACAGGCTGTGGATTACGGGCTGCGGATCGTCGCCCAGGAGCAGGTTGGCCTGGCGTACGCGGGCTGGGACCGGCTGCTGACCCGGGTGGCGCTGCCCGCCTGGCGGATGGGGCGCTGGCCGTCCCGGCTGGACGCCGGTGTCGTCGCGGCGCTCACGGAGCTGTCCCGGCGTGACCGCCTGGCGGAGGGCTTCGCGTCCCGTCTCGGCGAGCGGCCCGCGTGCGATCTGCTGGAGGAGCCGGGCTCGGTCGACGAGGCCGCCTCCCTCCTCGCCGCCCGCCTCTTCCACGGCGGACCCGCCGGGGCGGGGCCCGACTGGTCGCCGGTGGACTGGAGCGAGTATCCGGACGAGGTCGTCGACCGCAAGTGGCGCCTCGACGCGGCCCGTCTGCACCGCGTCCTGGACACCATGGGCGTCCGCCCCGCCGCCGGCCCCGCGGCCCCCGCGACCGGCGCCCCCACCCTGTCCCGCGTCCTCGACCACCTGGCGGACCCGGGCACCGCACGGACGGCTGGGACGGCCCCGGCCGGCAGCCCCGCAGGAGGCCCGGCCACAACGGGGCCGGACACCACCCCGGCCCGGGCCCCCGGCGCCCCGGACCCTCTCGACGACGAGGACCTCTCCGGTACGACGGCCCCCAGCGCCACCCTCGCAGCGCGGCTCAGCGCCGAACTGGCCCGTGAGGAGGCCGCCCCCTCCCCGGAGACCCCGACGCCCGCCTCGCCGTCGCCCGCCTCCGACGCCGCGGCGCTCTGGGACGACCGGGCCCTGCCCCTCTTCCCCCTCCAGCCCCCGCGCACGGCCAGGGAACTGCTCGCCGACCACCTCACCGCGATGGTCTGCTGCGCCGCGATGGACACCGCCGGCGCGACTCCCGGCCTGGACTGGCTGGACGGCCCGACCCTCCTGATCGACGGTGAGCGCACGGCCGATCTGGCGCCCAAGGTCCTCACCCTCATCGAGGACGGCGATGCCACGCCCTTGCGGGTCTGGCTCTCCCAGCTCGGCATACGCCCGGAGAAGCCGGTCCGCCTCGGCTGACCCACCGGAGCACCCACTTCCGGTTCTGGCCAATTCAAAACGAACAGTGACGAAGCGCGCGCGTTATGTGATGTGCTGGGACCGTTCGCGCACCGTGCAAGGGCGGGTGACATACGACAAGCACATAGGCACGAAGGCATCGCACCCACCGCAGAACATCGCACCCACCGCAGAACACTGCACACACCACACCGGCACACACCACACCGGCACACGCACACGGCACACCGGCAGGCACCACCACGGGGGCAAGGGGAGGGGAAGCGATCATGGGTTCGGAGCAGATCCGCCGCTGGGAGTCGGGAGCGCTGGCGCACGCCGTCACGGATCCCTTCGGGCAGGGCCCCGTCCCCTGGCTGCGCGGCAACGTGACGTACTTCGACGACTCGGGCCAGGTCGTCCCCTGGTACGTGGACCAGGACGCCCCCCACCCGCCGAAGAAGGGCAGCCGCTCGGGCGGCCCCCGCGCGGCCGACGACGTCCACCGCCAGATCAAGGGCTTCACCTCCACCGGAGCGGTCGCGCCCGGCGAGGCCATCGACTTCCACATCACCGTCGACCCGCCGCAGCAGTTCGCCGTCGACATCTACCGCATCGGCCACTACGGCGGTGACGGCGCCGCGAAGATCACCACGAGCCCGCGCCTGTCCGGCATCGTCCAGCCCGCGCCGCTCACCGCGGACCGCACGGTCTCCTGCCACCACTGGTGGCTGTCCTGGAGGCTCCAGGTCCCCTCGTACTGGAACGTCGGTGCGTACGTCGCCGTCCTCACCACGGCCGACGGCTACCGCTCGCACGTCCCCTTCACCGTCCGGCACGACCAGCCGGCCGACCTGCTGCTCGTGCTGCCCGACGTCACCTGGCAGGCCTACAACCTCTACCCGGAGGACGGCCGCACCGGCGCCAGCCTCTACCACGCCTGGGACGAGAAGGGCCGGCTGCTCGGCGAGTCCGAGGCCGCCACGACGGTCTCCTTCGACCGCCCGTACGCGGGCGCCGGCCTCCCCCTGCACGTCGGTCACGCCTACGACTTCATCCGCTGGGCCGAGCGCTACGGCTACGACGTCGCCTACGCCGGAGCCGGCGACCTGCACGCGGGCCGCGTCGACCCGGCCCGCTACCGGGGACTGGTCTTCCCGGGCCACGACGAATACTGGTCGGCGGACATGCGCCGGACCGTGGAGCGCGCCCGCGACACCGGCACCTCGCTGGTCTTCCTCTCCGCCAACTCCATGTACTGGCAGGTGGAGCTCGGCCCCTCCCCGTCCGGCGTCCCCGACCGGCTGCTGACCTGCCGCAAGCGCCGGGGCCCGGGCAAGCCGGTGCTGTGGCGGGAGATCGACCGGGCGGAGCAGCAGCTCCTGGGCATCCAGTACGCCGGGCCCGTACCCCGGCCGCACCCGCTGATCGTGCGCAACGCCGGGCACTGGCTGTGGGAGGCGACCGGGGCGCACGAGGGCGACGAGATCGAGAACCTGGTGGCGGGCGAGGCGGACCGCTACTTCCCGCGCACCCCGCTCCCCGATCACGAGGAGCGCATGCTGCTCGCCCACTCCCCGTACACCGACAAGGAGGGTATCCTCCGCCACCAGGAGACGTCCCTGTACCGCGCCCCGTCCGGTGCCTGGGTCTTCGCAGCAGGAACGTTCGCCTGGTCACCGGCCCTGGACCGCCCCGGCCACGTCGACCCGCGTATCCAGCGCGCCACCGCCAACCTCCTGGACCGCATCTGCAAACGCGACTGACCCACTGTCCGTGATCAGGCCCGGATACGGGAGAATCGAGCCACTTGGACAGAACCACGGGGAGGAACCGTGTCCGGATTCGTCGAAAAGCCCGAGCCGATCCAGGTTCCGGGCCTGGTGCATCTGCACACCGGCAAGGTGCGCGAGCTGTACCGCAACGAAGCGGGCGACCTTGTGATGGTCGCCAGCGACCGCATGTCCGCCTACGACTGGGTGCTGCCGACCGAGATCCCCGACAAGGGCCGGATCCTCACCCAGCTCTCCCTGTGGTGGTTCGACCGGCTCGCCGACCTGATCCCGAACCACGTCCTGAGCACGGAGCTGCCCGCGGGCGCCCCCGCCGACTGGGCGGGCCGCACCCTGGTCTGCAAGTCGCTCCAGATGGTGCCCGTGGAGTGCGTGGCCCGCGGCTACCTCACCGGCTCGGGCCTGGCCGAGTACAACGAGACCCGCACGGTCTGCGGCCTCGCCCTGCCGGAGGGCCTGACCGACGGCAGTGAACTGCCCGCCCCGATCTTCACCCCGGCCACCAAGGCCGCCGTGGGCGAGCACGACGAGAACGTCTCCTACGAGGAGGTCGCCCGCCAGGTCGGCGCGGCCACCGCGGCCCGGCTGCGCCAGGCGACCCTCGCCGTCTACTCCCGGGGCCGGGACATCGCCCGCGAGCGGGGCATCATCCTCGCCGACACCAAGTTCGAGTTCGGCTTCGACGGCGACGACCTGGTCCTCGCGGACGAGGTCCTCACCGCGGACTCCTCCCGTTTCTGGCCGGCCGACACGTGGCAGCCGGGCCGTGCGCAGCCGTCGTACGACAAGCAGTTCGTCCGGGACTGGCTGACCTCGCCGGAGTCCGGCTGGGACCGGAAGAGCGAGCAGCCGCCGCCCGCCCTGCCCCAGCAGGTCGTCGACGCCACCCGCGCCAAGTACGTCGAGGCGTACGAGCGCCTGACCGGCACGAGCTGGTCGTAGGACCCGACACGAAGAAGCCCCCCGGCCGGAACCGGGGGGCTTCTCGATGGAGCGAACGACGAGGTTCGAACTCGCGACCTCAACCTTGGCAAGGTTGCGCTCTACCAACTGAGCTACGTTCGCATGCGCCGTGGCGCGAGAACCACTATACCCAACCTCGCTCCCGCGCGAGGCGCACGGCCGCATGCCGGTTCTCCGCCCCCAGCTTCGACACCGCCGACGACAGATAGTTCCGCACGGTCCCCTGCGACAGCGCGGCCCGCTCGGCGATCTCCGCCACGGGCGCCCCGTCGGCGGCCAGTTCCAGGACCTCGGCCTCCCGCGCGGTCAGCGGCGAGTCCCCGGCGGCGATCGCGTCGGCGGCCAACTCCGGGTCGACGTAACGGTTCCCGGCGTGCACGGTACGGATGAGCTCGGCGAGCCGCTGCGCGCTCACGGTCTTGGGCACGAACCCCCGCACACCCGCCGCCAGCGCCCGCTTCAGGTGACCGGGCCGCCCGTGGCTGGTGACGATGAGAACCCGGCAGCCGCGCAGTTCGGCCCGCAGCGATGTGGCGACCTTCACACCGTCGGCCCCGGGCATCTGGAGGTCCAGCACGGCGACGTCGGGCTGGTGCGCCCGGGCCATCGCCATCGCCTCGGGGCCGGTGGCCGCCTCGGCGACGACGACGAGGTCGTCCTCCAGCGACAGCAGCGCGGCGAGCGCCCCCCGGATGAGGTGCTCGTCATCGGCGAGCAGCAGCCGGATGGGTTCCTTGGCCGTCATGACGTGACCTCGCTCACAGAACGCGGCGCGATGACGGCCGGTGCGGCGCCGGGAGGCGCGGGCGGCGACGGCAGCGGGATCTCCGCCGTCAGCCGGAACAGCCCGCGTCCCGCGGGACCGGCCTCCAGCGTCCCGTCGATCTCCGCGAGACGTTCCCGCAGCCCGGCGAGCCCCGAACCGGACGGTCCGGTCCCAGACTCCTTCGCCGTCTCACTCACGCCGTCGTTCTCCACGGACAACACCACACGCCCCTCCAGCACCTGCAATCGCACGGCACACCGCCGTGCGTCCCCGTGCCGCAGGACGTTCGTCGCGGCCTCTCGTACCACCCACCCCAGGGCGGACTGCACCGCGGCCGGCAGCCCGGTCACCGGTGCCCCGCCGACCGTGCACTCGATGCCGGCCGCCGCCAGCACCCCCTGCGCACCGGCGAGTTCCGAGCCGAGGTCGGCTTCCCGGTAGCCGCGCACGACTTCCCGCACCTCGCGCTGCGACTCCTGCGCGAGCCGCTGCACCTCGACCATCTGAGTCACGGCCTCCGGCCGCCCCCGCTGGGCCAGCTGCACGGCCAGCTCGCTCTTGAGGGCGATCACGGCCAGGTTGCGCCCCATGACGTCGTGCAGATCCCGCCCGAACCTCAGCCGCTCCTCGGCGACGGCGAGCCGGGTCCGGGTCTCGCGGGCCTCGTCGAGTTGGTAGACGGCGTTCAGCAGCCAGATCGAGAAGACCGCCGTGAAGGCGATGAACACACCGCCGACCAGCACGATCAGTGCCGTGAAGAGCGCTGTGAGAAGGGGAGCGCCGAGGGCGAACGCCACGGTCCAGGCGCCTGCCGCGAAGCCGCCCGCGAGGGCGAACGCGCGCCGCCGGTCGCGGACGCCGAGCGCGATGATGCCGGGACCGAAGATCAGGATCACTCCGAAGACGCCGCCGGCGGCGGTGTCGACGCCGTCACGGTCGGGTCCGTGCTCGGCGAGGCCGATCGCGGCGACGGCGATCGCGGCGGTGACGGCGCCCAGGGTCCACAGCAGTCCGGTGGGCTGCGGCCTGCGGCCACGCGTCCAGTCGATCGCCCGGGACACGGTCACGAAGCAGAGGGCCGCGTGCGCGGCCACCACCAGCATGACGGCGGTTCCCAGCCGCGCCCCGAGCGGGGCCACGGACGTGAGCCCGACGGAGAAGAACTCCATCACCGCGAAGAGCTGGAACGACCACCTCGTGTACGTCTCGACCTTCTCCGGCGTGCTCTTGTGCCGCCACCACCTGCCCGGCGTGCGCATCGGCCCGTCACTCCCCCTTCGGTCAGCGCCGCGGTTCCCAGCGGAACCACCGCCGTACAGCAAACACGCCGATGAGGATCCAGGCCATCGCCGTCGCGAGGGCGCCCAGCGCCTCGTACCCGGAGAGGTTCCCCGTCCAGCCGCCGCGCACCAGCGTGACGACGGGCGTCAGCGGCAGCAGCTCGCACACGGAGGCCACCTTGTCCGGCATCAGCTCCAGCGGTACGAACATGCCGGAGCCCATCATCGAGACCAGCACCAGCGGCATGGGCGTGGCCTGGGCGCTCTCGCCCGTCTTGGTGAAGCTCGCGGTGGCCGCCGCGAGGGCCGCGCACATCACGAGCCCCAACAGCAGGCCGAGGACGACCAGATGGGGCGCCGACGGCGCGGACAGGTCCAGCAGCGCGACGCAGCCCACGGTCAGCAGCAGGCACTGTGCCAGCCCGGTGAGTGCGGCCGGCAGCGCGGAGCCGGCCAGGATCTCGGCGTCCCGCAGCTCACCGGTGCGCAGCCGCTTGAGGACGAGTTCCTCCCGCCGGACGACGAACACGCCGACGAGCACCGAGTAGACGGCGAACAGCAGGGAGAAGCCGATCGCGGCGGGCAGCACCAGCGTGGCCGGGTTCAGCCCGGCCCCGGCGAGGTCCATCTCCTCCGCCGCCGACCGCACGCTGACCGGCATCACCAGCGGCACGAACAGCGCGGCGACGAGCGCGCCCCTGGTCCGCCCCAGCAGGGTCAGTTCGGCACGGGCGAGGGAGGTCATCCGGCTCAGCGGGGTCGTCGCGGCCGTGGCGGGCCGGGGCGTCGTCTGCGGGGCGCTCATGCCGCGTGCTCCTTCGTCGTCGTTCCCGTGGCGTGCTCCGCCGGGACGTTCTTGGCGATCCCGAGGAACGCCTCCTCCAGGGACGCCGAGCGCACGTCCAGGCGGCGCAGCTCCACGCCGGCCCGCGCGGCCCACACCAGCAGTTCGGTGGCCGTCCGTTGCAGTTCGCGGGTGCGGAGCCGGATCATCCGGCCCTCGGTCTCGTGCCCGGCCACGCCCAGCTCCCCGAGCGGCGGGAGGTCACCGACGAAGTAGCCGTCGGGCAGTTCGAAGGAGATCCGCGACGGCTCCGCGGCGGTCACCTCGGCCGGTGTCCCGGTAGTGGCGATCAGACCGTCGTGCATGATCGCGAGCCGGTCGGCGAGGTTCTCGGCCTCCTCCAGGTAGTGCGTGGTCAGCAGCACCGTCGTCCCGCCGTCGCGCAGGGCGCTCACCAACTCCCAGGTGGCCCGGCGGCCTTCGGCGTCCAGCCCGGTGGACGGTTCGTCGAGGAAGAGCACCTCGGGGTCGCCGAGCAGGGCGAGCGCCAGGTCGAGGCGGCGCCGCTGCCCGCCGGACAGCTGTTTGACCCGAGTACCGGCCTTGGCCTCCAGGCCGACCAGCGCGAGCACCTCCGCGGGCGGCCGTGCCCCGCTCACGCATCCCGCCCACATCCGTGCGGTCTCCGCGACGGTGAGCTCGGAGGGGAAGCCGCCTTCCTGGAGCATCACGCCGGTGCGGGGCCGGACGGCGGCCCGTTCGGTGTACGGGTCGTGCCCGAGGACCCGCACCCGTCCGCCGGCCGGCTCGGCGAGGCCCTCCAGGAGTTCGACGGTGGAGGTCTTGCCCGCGCCGTTGGTGCCGAGCAGCGCGAAGATCTCCCCGCGCCGGACGGAAAAGCTGATTCCGCGTACCGCCTCGAACCCGCCCCCGTACACACGTCGCAGGTCAGTGACCTCAATCACGTGTTCGTGTCCGTTGGTTTCCATGCTTCAAGCGTCCCGGCCGTGCGGGTCCGGAAGCAGTGCGCGCTGTCATCTTTCGGCATGACAATTGTCAGGCGAACGCCCGCAGCACGAAGAAGACCCCGGTCCTGATGGACCGGGGTCTTCTTTCCCGAGCGGACGACGAGGTTCGAACTCGCGACCTCAACCTTGGCAAGGTTGCGCTCTACCAACTGAGCTACGTCCGCATGTGCTCCCGATCAGCTTTCACCGACCGGTGCAGGCACCAGCCTACCTGATCCACAACAGTGGCCGGTACGGCGATGCAGAGCGGGTGACAGGAATCGCACACTGCGCCTTCCCCCTGGAAGGGGGATGTTCTACTACTGAACTACACCCGCATGTTTCCGTGAGCTGGGCCTTTCGGCCTCGCCCCTCGGCGTGCTCCAGACTCTAGCTGATCAGCCCGGGTGCTGCGCAAGTCGGTTGCCGCGAGGGGCGGGTGGACGGCCGGGGGGCCCGGGCTCGGCGGGCCGTCACTGCGCGGCGGTGAACGCCTCGTAGACCTTCTTGGGGATGCGCCCGCGCGCGGGGACCTCCATCTTGTTGGCCTGGGCCCAGGCGCGCACGGCCGACGGGTCGGGGGCGACCTCCGTCTGCCGGTAGGCCTTGCCCGAGCGGGACCGCTTGCGGCCGGCCTCCACGTAGGGCGCGAGCGCCTGCCGCAGTTCTCCGGCGTTGACTTCGCTCAGGTCGATCTCGTACGACTTGCCGTCCAGTCCGAAGGCGATCGTTTCCGTCGCTTCCGAGCCGTCGATGTCGTCAAAGAGGGTGACCACGACCTTCTGCGCCACGAATATCGGTCCCTTCATGCGGCACTTTGCCAATTCATTTGTACAGTGCCTGGCAATACATTGTGAAGCCCGACTAAATCCTTCCGCGTGTCAGAAGGCAATGGGTGTCGGGTGTCGATCCGGAATCTTTCCCGAAAATTTCGCGTGTGGGTCCCTCGATGCCGGATCGTGATGACGGTCACGTAGTTTCCTACAAGTCAACGCGCGTAGAAATTTTGTGCGGGTAGTCTGAAGGAACCTGCTCAGCACCACACACCGGGAGTGCCAGTGGCACGCGTCGTAGTCGACGTCATGCTCAAGCCGGAGATCCTCGACCCCCAGGGCCAGGCGGTGCAGCGCGCACTGCCGCGGCTGGGATTCGACGGGATCTCGGACGTCCGCCAGGGAAAGCGTTTCGAACTGGAAGTTGACGGGCCGGTCGACGAGGCCGCCCTCGCCCGCATTCATGATCTTGCGGAGTCCTTCCTCGCGAACACCGTGATCGAGGACTTCACGATCCGTGTCGAGGAAGTCGCGGAGGCCGTGAAGTGACCGCTCGTATTGGCGTCGTCACTTTTCCCGGCAGTCTGGACGACCGTGACACACAGCGCGCGATCCGGGTCGCGGGCGCCGAACCGGTCGCCCTGTGGCACAAGGACAAGGACCTCAAGCAGGTCGACGCCGTGGTGCTGTGCGGTGGTTTCTCCTACGGCGACTATCTGCGCGCCGGGGCCATCGCCCGTTTCTCGCCGGTGATGGAGCCCCTGCTCCAGCAGGCGAAGGCCGGTCTGCCGGTGCTCGGCATCTGCAACGGCTTCCAGATCCTCACCGAGGCCCATCTGCTGCCGGGCACGATGCTGCGCAACGACCACCTGCACTTCATCTGCCGCGACCAGAAGCTGCGCGTGGAGAACGCCGAGACCTCCTGGACCACCGACTACTCGGCCGGCCAGGAGATCCACATCCCGCTGAAGAACAACGACGGGCAGTACGTCGCCGACGAGCGCACGCTCGATGAGCTGGAGGCCGAGGGCCGGGTCGCCTTCCGGTACCTGGACTTCAATCCGAACGGCTCGCAGCGCGACATCGCCGGCGTCACCAACGCGGCCGGGAACGTCGTGGGCCTCATGCCGCACCCCGAGCACGCCGTCGAGCCGCTGATCGGCACCGGTCGCACCGACGGCCTCCCGTTCTTCACCTCGATCCTCAAGAAGCTGGTCAACGCATGAGCCGGACGCCTCTGGACACGGTCGAGCACGCGGCCGCGACCCCCGACGTCGAGCTGCCCTGGGCCGAACTGGGCCTGAAGAAGGACGAGTACGAGCGGGTCGTGGAGATCCTCGGCCGCCGCCCCACGGGCGCGGAGCTGGCCATGTACTCGGTGATGTGGTCGGAGCACTGCTCGTACAAGAGCAGCAAGGTCCACCTGCGCCAGTTCGGCGAGAAGGCCCCCCAGTCCGACGCGATGCTCGTCGGCATCGGCGAGAACGCCGGTGTCGTCGACGTCGGCCAGGGTTACGCGGTCACCTTCAAGGTCGAGTCGCACAACCACCCCTCCTACGTCGAGCCCTACCAGGGCGCGGCCACGGGTGTCGGCGGCATCGTCCGCGACATCATCGCAATGGGTGCCCGGCCGGTGGCCGTGGTCGACCCCCTGCGCTTCGGCGCGGCCGACCACCCCGACACCAAGCGTGTCCTGCCGGGCGTCGTCGCCGGCATCGGCGGCTACGGCAACTGCCTGGGCCTGCCCAACATCGGCGGCGAGGTCGTCTTCGACGCCTGCTACCAGGGCAACCCGCTGGTCAACGCCGGTGCCATCGGCGTCATGCGGCACGAGGACATCCACCTCGCGAAGGCGTCCGGCGCGGGCAACAAGGTCATCCTCTACGGGGCCCGCACCGGCGGCGACGGCATCGGCGGCGCCTCCATCCTGGCCTCCGAGACCTTCGACGACGCCAAGCCGTCGAAGCGCCCGGCCGTCCAGGTCGGCGACCCCTTCCAGGAGAAGCTCCTCATCGAGTGCACCCTGGAGGCCTTCGCCGAGAAGCTGGTCGTCGGCATCCAGGACCTCGGCGCGGCGGGCCTGTCCTGCGCGACGAGCGAGCTGGCGTCCAACGGCTCCGGCGGCATGCGCGTCACCCTGGACGACGTCCCGCTGCGCGACTCCACGCTCTCGCCCGAGGAGATCCTCATGAGCGAGTCGCAGGAACGCATGTGCGCGGTCGTCGAGCCGGAGAAGGTCGACCGCTTCCTGGAGATCTGCGAGAAGTGGGACGTCATCGCCACCGTCATCGGTGAGGTGACCGACGGCGACCGCCTGGAGATCTACTGGCACGGCGGCAAGATCGTCGACGTCGACCCGCGCACGGTCGCGCACGAGGGCCCGGTCTACGAGCGCCCCTACGCCCGCCCGTCCTGGCAGGACGAGCTCCAGGCCGACGACGCGAACAAGCTGCCCCGGCCGGCGACCTCCGAGGAGCTGAAGGACCAGGTCCTGAAGCTGGTCGGCTCCCCGAACCAGGCCTCCAAGTCCTGGATCACCAGCCAGTACGACCACTTCGTGCAGGGCAACACCGTGCTCGCGCAGCCCGAGGACTCCGGCATGATCCGGATCGACGAGGAGACCGGCCTCGGCGTGGCCATCGCCACGGACGGCAACGGCCGGTACGCCAAGCTCGACCCGTACCACGGCGCCCAGCTGGCCCTGGCGGAGGCGTACCGCAACGTCGCCACCACCGGCGCCAAGCCGCTCGCCGTCTCCGACTGCCTGAACTTCGGTTCGCCCGAGGACCCGGCGGTGATGTGGCAGTTCGCGGAGGCCGTGCGCGGTCTGGCGGACGCCTGCCAGCAGCTGGGCACGCCGGTGACCGGCGGCAACGTCTCGCTCTACAACCAGACGGGCGAGGCGGCCATCCACCCCACCCCGGTCGTCGCGGTCCTCGGCGTCATCGACGACGTGGCCCGCCGCACGCCGGTCGCCTTCCAGGAGGAGGGGCAACTGCTCTACCTCCTCGGCGACACGCGTGAGGAGTTCGGTGGCTCGGCCTGGTCGCAGGTCGTGCACGACCACCTCGGTGGTCTGCCGCCCCAGGTCGACCTGGAGCGCGAGCGGCTGCTGGCCGAGATCCTGATCTCGGCCTCCCGCGACGGCATGATCGACTCCGCGCACGACCTGTCCGACGGCGGTCTGATCCAGGCGGTCGTCGAGTCGGCGCTGCTGGGCGGCAAGGGCGCGCGCCTGATCGTCCCGGACGGTCTGGACGCCTTCACCTTCCTCTTCTCCGAGTCGGCGGGCCGCGCGGTCGTGGCCGTGCCGCGCTCGGAAGAGGTCCGCTTCAACGACATGTGCGGTGCGCGGGGCCTGCCCGTCACCCGCATCGGCGTCGTCGACGGCGACACCGTGGACGTCCAGGGCGAGTTCGCGCTCACCCTGTCCGAGCTGCGCGAGACGCACGAGGGCACGATCCCGGCGCTGCTGAAGTAGGCAACCGCTCCGAAGCCCCCGCCCGGTCCGCCGGGCGGGGGCTTCGCCGTGCCCGGGCGGATGTGGCGCCCGGCCTTGCACGGTATTACGTAGTTCCGTAAAATCGAAGCATGGATCTGGAGCAACGCGTCACAGACCTTGAACGCCGTCTGATGGCCCTGGAAGGCACCCGGCACACCGGCCCCCGCATCGACGGAGGCGACTTCTGGGCTCTGAACGGGCTGAGGGAGCAGCTGTCCGAGGCGGGGGTGGCCGACGGCGGTGTCCTCTACACCGGCTCCGTGGGCCTGCCGACCGGCGAGGAGTACTCCTGGCAGATGACTCTCCTCACGGAGGACCTGCTGGCGGGCGACTGGACGACGGCCGCCGAGTCGTTCGCCGCGCTCGGCCACCCGGTCCGGATCCGCCTGCTCCGCGAGATCCTCGGCGGCCGGCGCACCGCGACCGAACTCGCCGAGCTGGACGAGGTCGGCACGACCGGCCAGATCTACCACCACCTGCGCCAGCTGACCGGCGCGGGCTGGCTGCACACGACCGGCCGGGGCCGCCACGAGGTGCCACCGGGGCGGGTCGTCCCGCTGCTGGTGGCACTGGCGACGACCCGCCCATAGCGAACCGGGGGGAACCGAATGCCCGCACGCAAGCTCGGCATGGTGACCTACCGCGTTCTGTGGCTGGTCTTCTTCGGCCTGGTGGCAGCCGACCTCTTCTTCGGACGGGTCGGCTTCCCCTGGTACTTCCTGCCCGTGGTCCCTGCCTACGCCGTCATCCTCCTGGTGAACCGCTGGGGCGGCGCCCCGGACAAGGCGGGCGCGGCACGCGAACCCGTCGAGGTCGCCCCGCCCGTCACCGGCCGCTGGTCCGCGTTGAACAGCCCGGCCGACCGCACGCCCAGCCACGGCGTCCACAGCTACGGCCAGACCTTCGCCATCGACATCCTGGCCGAGCCCGAACCGGGTGCCCGCCCGCCCTTCCGGTGGCTGTGGCCCCTCGCCCGCCGCCCCCAGGACTTCCCGGCCTACGGCGCCCCCGTCCTGGCGGTCTCCGACGCCACGGTCGTACGTGCGCGAGGCCGGCAGCGCGACCACCTCAGCCGCACCTCCCTGCCGGGGCTGCTGTACCTGATGCTTCCCGAAGGGATGGTGCGCGAGGTCGCGGGCGTCAGCCGCATCCTCGGCAACCACCTCGTCCTCGACCTCGGCGACGGCACCCACGCCGCCTACGCCCACCTCCAGCGCGGCTCCCTCACCGTCCGCGAGGGCGACCGCGTCCACGCCGGACAGGTGATCGCCCGCTGCGGCAACTCCGGCAACTCGACCGAACCGCACCTGCACTTCCAGCTGATGGACGGCCCCGACCCGGACACGGCCCGCGGTGTCCCCTTCACCTGGCAGGGCGTCGGAGTCCCCCGCAACGGCGAGACCTTCGAGGCACCCCCCACTGTCACCGCCCGCACCTAGGCTGACCCCCATGCCCCCGGCCAAGAAGCGCACCCGCAGCTACGACCCCGCCAAGATCCGCGCAGCCGTGCTCGCCCAGTTCGGGCACGTACGGCAGGCCGTCCTGGGCCTCACCCCCGAGCAGCTGGGCCTGCCCACCCGGCTCGGCGACTGGACGGTGCGGGAGCTCGCCGCGCACGTGACCATGGCCATGGAGACCGTCAGCCGCAACCTCGACCACGAGGAGCCGGCCAAGGCCGACCTGGCCCTCCTCGACTGGCCCTTCGCCACCGCCGCCCGCGCCCCCGGCATCGCCGACGACACCAGGCGGCTCGCCGCCGCCAACCCCGACCTCGACACCCTCTACACGAGCACCGCGGAGCGGCTCACCAAGAGCCTGGCCGACGCCCCCGGCAGCCGACTGCTCCCCACCCGCACCGGCGCCCTGCCCCTCGCCGACTACCTCGTCACCCGCACCGTCGAACTCGTCGTCCACACCGACGACCTCAACGCCGCCGTCCCCGGCCTGGACATCCCCTACGACCGGCAGGCCCTGGCCGCCTGCACCCGGCTGCTCGCCGACGCGCTCGCCGCGAAGGCGCCCGGCGGTTCGACGGAGGTGCGGGTGCCGCCGTACGCGGTGGTGCAGTGCGTGGAGGGACCGCGGCACACCCGGGGCACCCCGCCCAACGTCGTCGAGACGGACCCGCTCACCTGGATCCGGCTGGCGACCGGGCGGGTGGGATGGGCGCAGGCCGTCCAGGACGCCAAGGTCAGCGCGAGCGGAGAACGGGCGGACCTGTCGGCCCACCTGCCCCTGATGACATAAGGGGAACCGATCCCCCCGGGTCGTCCGTCCAAGTGGCATGGACAGGCAGAAGCAGCTCATGACCCTGACGGCCGCCGCCATGCTCGTCCCGCTCATGGCGGCCTGTGGCAGCGAGAAGGCGGACAGCGGCAGCGGCTCGGTCGGAGCCGATCGGCCGGTCACCGGTGTGCGGTGGAGCGTGGACAGCGTCACCGCGGACGGCCGCACGCAGCAGGCCCCCGCCGGGGCCCACGTGACCATCGACAAGGGCCGGGCCGAGGGCAGCCTCGGCTGCAACAACTTCAGCGCCGAGGCCACCGTCGACGGCGACCACGTCCGGCTCGGCAAGACCAGGTCCACCCAGATGGCCTGCGAGGACACGCCCGTCGCGTTCGAGACGACCCTCGTGAAGGCCTTCTCGGACCAGGAGCTGACGGCGAAGACGGACGACGACCGTCTCACCCTCACCACCAGCCGGGGCGACACCGTCCGGCTGACCAAGGCGAAGGACGCCCCGCTGGCCGGCACCCGGTGGACCGTCACGACACCGAAGGCCGACGGCCGCGCCCACCTCACCTTCGACGCGAAGAAGGGCACCGTCTCCGGCCGCCTCGGCTGCAACAAGGTGAACGCCAAGGCCACGGTCAGCGACGGCCATATCACCCTCGGCCCCCCTGCCACGACCCGAATGATGTGCGAAGACTCACTCATGGCCGACGAGAAGACCCTGCTGCGACTTTTCGACGGGAAGCCGAAGTACCGAGTCGATCACCAAACTCTCACCCTGACCAGCGGAAACGGGACGCGTGTGCGAGCGGTCGCCGAGCGGTGATCCACCGGAAAGTCCGGTATCCCCAATTCGGACCAGTGGTCGACCTCGCCTACACTCGGTGGCGTGCCACGTGGTGACGGACGACTCAACCACGACCTGCTCCCCGGCGAGAAGGGCCCCCAGGACGCTTGTGGCGTCTTCGGTGTCTGGGCTCCGGGCGAAGAGGTCGCCAAGCTCACGTACTTCGGGCTCTACGCCCTCCAGCATCGAGGCCAGGAATCCGCGGGAATCGCGGTCAGCAACGGCTCACAGATCCTCGTCTTCAAGGACATGGGCCTGGTCTCGCAAGTCTTCGACGAGACCTCCCTCGGTTCGCTCCAGGGTCACATCGCGGTCGGTCACGCCCGCTACTCGACCACCGGTGCCTCCGTCTGGGAGAACGCCCAGCCGACCTTCCGCGCG
This sequence comes from Streptomyces sp. NPDC029044, assembly GCF_040637495.1. Taxonomy (NCBI): domain Bacteria; kingdom Bacillati; phylum Actinomycetota; class Actinomycetes; order Kitasatosporales; family Streptomycetaceae; genus Streptomyces; species Streptomyces sp. NPDC029044. Next base: position 38,454 of record NZ_JBEZWN010000003.1, on the reverse strand, counting down.
ACCGGACACGGGTCCATCGCGCTCGGCCACAACGGCAACCTCGTCAACACCGCCCAGCTCGCCGAGATGGTCGCCGACCTGCCCAAGCAGGAAGGCGGCCGCACCCCGCGCGTCGCGGCGACCAACGACACCGACCTGCTCACCGCGCTGCTCGCGGCCCAGGTCGACGAGGACGGCAAGCCCCTGACCATCGAGGAGGCCGCCCACACGGTCCTCCCGCAGGTCAAGGGAGCCTTCTCGCTCGTCTTCATGGACGAGCACACCCTGTACGCGGCCCGCGACCCGCAGGGCATCCGCCCGCTGGTCCTCGGCCGCCTGGAGCGCGGCTGGGTGGTGGCCTCCGAGTCCGCCGCCCTCGACATCTGCGGCGCCAGCTACGTCCGCGAGATCGAGCCGGGCGAGTTCGTCGCCATCGACGAGAACGGCCTGCGGACCTCCCGCTTCGCGGAAGCGAAGCCCAAGGGCTGTGTCTTCGAGTACGTGTACCTGGCCCGCCCGGACACCGACATCGCCGGCCGGAACGTGTACCTCTCCCGCGTGGAGATGGGCCGCAAGCTCGCCGAGGAAGCCCCGGTCGAGGCCGACCTGGTGATAGCGACCCCGGAGTCCGGTACGCCGGCGGCGATCGGTTACGCGGAAGCCTCCGGCATCCCCTTCGGCGCCGGCCTCGTCAAGAACGCCTACGTCGGCCGGACGTTCATCCAGCCCTCGCAGACCATCCGCCAGCTGGGCATCCGCCTGAAGCTGAACCCGCTGAAGGAAGTCATCAAGGGCAAGCGCCTGGTCGTCGTCGACGACTCGATCGTGCGCGGCAACACCCAGCGGGCCCTGGTCCGCATGCTCCGCGAGGCGGGCGCGGCCGAGGTCCACATCCGGATCTCCTCGCCGCCCGTGAAGTGGCCGTGCTTCTTCGGCATCGACTTCGCCACCCGCGCCGAGCTCATCGCCAACGGCATGACGATCGACGAGATCGGCACCTCCCTGGGCGCCGACTCCCTGGCCTACATCTCCATCGACGGCATGATCGAGGCGACCACCATCGCCAAGCCGAACCTGTGCCGCGCCTGCTTCGACGGCGAGTACCCGATGGAGCTCCCGGACCCCGAGCTGCTCGGCAAGCAGCTGCTGGAGACGGAGCTGGCCGCCGGCCCGGCCGCCACGGCCGCCGCCGACGCGATCCGCCGCCCGTAGACGGCCCGTAACACCTGCCGTACGACACAAAGGTTCTTATCGTCATGCCTGACACAACTGGTGCCAGCTACGCAGCCGCGGGCGTCGACATCGAAGCGGGCGACCGCGCCGTCGAACTGATGAAGGAGTGGGTGAAGAAGGCCCAGCGCCCCGAGGTCCTCGGCGGCCTGGGCGGCTTCGCCGGCCTCTTCGACGCCTCCGCCCTGAAGAACTACGAGCGCCCCCTGCTGGCCTCCGCCACGGACGGCGTCGGCACCAAGGTCGACATCGCCCGCCAGCTGGGCGTCTACGACTCCATCGGCCACGACCTGGTCGCCATGGTCATGGACGACATCGTGGTCTGCGGCGCCGAGCCGCTGTTCATGACCGACTACATCTGCGTCGGCAAGGTCCACCCCGAGCGGGTCGCCGCCATCGTCAAGGGCATCGCCGAGGGCTGTGTGCTCGCCGGCTGCGCCCTGGTCGGCGGCGAGACGGCCGAGCACCCGGGCCTGCTGGGCGAGGACGACTTCGACGTCGCCGGCGCCGGTACGGGCGTCGTGGAGGCCGACCGGCTGCTCGGCGCGGATCGCATCCGTACGGGTGACGCGGTGATCGCCATGGCGTCCTCCGGGCTTCACTCGAACGGGTACTCCCTCGTCCGCCACGTCCTGCTGAACCAGGCGGGCCTGGCGCTGGACGCGCACATCGAGGAACTCGGCCGCACCCTCGGCGAGGAACTGCTGGAGCCGACGAAGATCTACTCGCTGGACTGCCTGGCCCTGATGCGCACCACCGAGGTGCACGCCTTCAGCCACATCACCGGCGGCGGGCTCGCCGCCAACCTGGCGCGGGTCATCCCGGACGGGCTGCACGCGATCGTGGACCGCTCCACCTGGACGCCGGCCCCGATCTTCGACCTCGTCGGCCGTACGGGCAGCGTCGAGCGCCTGGAGCTCGAGAAGACCCTGAACATGGGCGTCGGCATGATCGCGATCGTGCCCCAGGAGTCCGTGGACGTGGCCCTGGCGACCCTCACCGACCGCGGCGTGGACGCCTGGGTGGCCGGAGAGATCACGGACCGGGGCGAGCACCCCACCGGTGCCGCCCTGATCGGTGACTACGCGAGCTGAGGCACCGGGGTCGTGATCCTGCACGCAGCACAGAACCCGGTCGGTGACCGAAGTCACCGACCGGGTGAGTGTTCAGTGCAGGGTCAAGCGCCGCGACGATGCTGCGAGGACTGGTCGTCCTCGTCGTCGTCGTCCTCGTAGAGGTCGGCGTACCGTGCGTACAGGTCGTCGTCCTCATCGTCTTCGAACGGCTCGCCGTTAGGCGGCTGCGGATTCGAAGGCGATGCACCCAGCTCCTCAGCCAGGCGTGAGAGGTCAGTCCCACCGCTGTTGTACTTCAGCTGGCGGGCGACCTTCGTCTGCTTGGCCTTGGCCCGGCCGCGCCCCATGGCTCGACCCCCTCAACGACGGGGCTCGACGGCCCCAGAGTCTTGACACGCGTTCATGGTCCGGCACGGACTCTCCGCGGAGAGACCGGTCCGTAGGGCTTCCACGGTACCTGAGCCCGCGCCCATACGGTACGTCGCCCGCATGACGTGCCCGCGCCCAGGACCTTCGAGGCGCCCCGTCCTCGCTGGTCAACCGCGATTTTAACCACTTATCGGCGGTCGACCCGCCGGTAGAAGTGAGAGTTCTCTCTAACTGCCCACCGGCGGGTACCGGCCAAACGTACGAAGCGCCCCGGACGGCCCGGAGTCAGCGCACCCGGCGGGCCAGGGCCGCGTCGTGCATCCGCTGCTCGGCGATCCGGTCGGCCGCCGCGGCCGGCGGAATGCCGTCCTCCTTCGCACGTGCGAATATGGCCAGCGTGGTGTCGAAGATCTTCGACGCCTTGGCCTTGCACCGGTCGAAGTCGAAGCCGTGCAGCTCGTCGGCGACCTGGATGACCCCGCCGGCGTTCACCACGTAGTCCGGCGCGTAGAGGATCCCGCGGTCCGCGAGGTCCTTCTCCACGCCCGGGTGGGCGAGCTGGTTGTTGGCGGCGCCGCAGACCACCTTGGCGGTCAGCGCGGGCACCGTGTCGTCGTTCAGGGCACCGCCGAGCGCGCACGGGGCGTAGATGTCGAGGCCCTCGGCGCGGATCAGGGTCGCGGTGTCGGCGACGGCCGTGACGCCCGTCGGGTGCGCCGCGAGGATCCGGCCCACGGCGTCCTCGCGCACGTCCGTGATGACGACCTCGGCGCCCTCCGCCCGCAGGTGCTCCACCAGGTGGTGGCCGACCTTGCCGACGCCCGCGATGCCGACCTTGCGGCCGCGCAGCGAGGGGTCGCCCCACAGGTGCTGCGCGGAGGCCCGCATGCCCTGGTAGACGCCGAAGGCGGTGAGGACCGAGGAGTCCCCGGCGCCGCCGTTCTCGGGGGAGCGGCCGGTCGTCCAGCGGCACTCGCGGGCCACGACGTCCATGTCGGCGACGTACGTACCGACGTCGCAGGCCGTGACGTAGCGCCCGCCCAGGGAGGCGACGAACCGGCCGTAGGCGAGGAGGAGCTCCTCGGACTTGATCTTCTCCGGGTCGCCGATGATCACGGCCTTGCCGCCGCCGTGGTCGAGACCGGCCATGGCGTTCTTGTACGACATCCCGCGGGCGAGGTTCAGCGCGTCGGCGACGGCCTCGGCCTCGTTCGCGTACGGGTAGAAGCGCGTACCGCCGAGCGCGGGGCCCAGAGCGGTGGAGTGGAGGGCGATGACGGCCTTGAGGCCGCTCGCACGGTCCTGGCAGAGCACGACTTGCTCATGTCCGCCCTGGTCCGAGTGGAACAGGGTGTGCAGTACATCAGCAGGTGCGCCGGTTACGTCGGTCACTGTGGTGACTCCTGAGTAGTTGCGGCGGGTGGAGACCAGCTCCCGTGTGGGTGGCGGGGACTGTTGAGCATGAGATTAGAGCCTGGTTGGCCCCGCCGGCCGCACAGTGCACAGGATCACCTCCGACCGGAGTACACCCGTGCGACGATTTGCATAGATTTCCCGCGCGATCGTGAGTGGGTTCCGCAGGTTTTCGCGGCGGTGCGCGGGGGAGGGAGCAGGCGTGCCCAAGGTGACCTCGGTGATCGTCCCCTACGCGACCTACCTGCGCGTGTACGAACCGCTGGCCGCCTTCCCCGAGCCGGAGCGCAGCCAGTGGGCCCGCTACGCCCGCCGCGCGGACCGGCCGTCGTACCAGGACGAACTCCGGCGCGCTCTGGCCGACTTGGCCCCCACCCCGCCGGTGGCGGTACCGGTGCACGAGAGCGAGGACGCCTTCGTGCTCGACGTCGACGGGGTCGTCTGCGTCTGCCCCTGGCGCACCCGGCTGCGCGGCTGGCTGGCCCTGGACGAGCTCAGCGAGGAGCTGCCCCCGCCGGTCATGGACGCGGTCCTGCCGCCCGTCCTGCGGCGCCAGGCGTCCCAGGACTACGAGCGCTGGCTGGCGATCAACCCGGACGCCCGGCCGTGGATCCGTACGGCCACCTGGCAGGTGCCGATCAACTGGTTCGTGCTGGTCTCCGACGAGGAGCGCGAGTACGACAAGGGCGCCTCCGTCGACAGCCCGCCCGTGCTGCGCTACCGCACGCCCATGGTCCAGGCCCGGCGGCGGGTGGCCCGCGGCCTGCGCGCCCTGAAGGAGGCCATGGACGAAGGGCCGCTGATCGACGGCCTGGTGGACGTCGGCCGCTGGCTGGAGGAGTTCCACCCGCGCTCGCTCGTGGAGCTGGACTACGGCGGCCTGGTGCACGCGGTGCCGGCCGGGACGCTGGAGGACGATCACTCCGCGGCGGACGTGGCCGAGGGCATCGCCGCGCTGCGCAGGGGCGACGGGGCCGCCGCGGGGGCGGCGTACGCCCGGCTCGTGGAGCGGTGGCGTTCCGTGCGGGATCTGCGGTCGGCCAACTGACCCCTGACCTTGATGTCCGTACAGACCGCTCGCAGTCGGTCACGAACTGACGTTTGACGAACCGCCCGATGTGGGGTTTCGTCCTCGCACCGAGTTCCTGAAGCGGGCTGCGCGTCTCCTGAGGCTTCGTCAACAAGGGACGTAGGCCCCGATCCGGGCAGACCTCTCAAGTAGGCCAAGCGTGACGGACTACACGTACGAGGCTCTTGCGTCCCTTGCCCCTCCTCATGCCAAAATAGGACAAGGAGTCCGGGGAGGGCTCCTTCCGTCCCATGATCTTGCACTATGGGCGGAATCTCAGCATTGCACGCTTTGGGGGGTCTCGTGACTTCCTGATCACCCTGTGACTGATCGTCACAGCGGTGTGACTGTCCGCTATGGCATGGTCCATCGGCTTCCGTCGCTGATGAACACCTGGAGGGGCAATTCCATCGGTTTGGCCGACGCGGCTGGACAGATGGTGTAGTTGTAGTGCCGAGGACAAGCCGTTCGTCCTATAACCGACTCGACTCGCGTCCGCCATTTCGGGCAACGCGGGTCAAGGTGCAGAATTTAGAGGAAAGAACCGAGAAGGTTCGGTTCTCCCGAGGAGGCCGCTCATGACCGCTCGCACCCCTGATGCCGAGCCGCTGCTGACCCCGGCTGAGGTCGCCACCATGTTCCGTGTGGACCCGAAGACGGTCACGCGGTGGGCGAAGGCCGGCAAGCTCACGTCGATCCGCACGCTCGGCGGGCATCGGCGCTACCGCGAGGCCGAGGTCCGCGCACTGCTCGCGGGCATCCCGCAGCAGCGCAGCGAGGCCTGAACAACTGAATAACCGGGCAAACCGGCTGGTTCCCCCAACTGGCCGCGGCGTCCGGGCCACAGCTCCAAACGACGCGGGGTCCTGCCCCAACAGGCCCCACGCCCAAGCCGTTCAAGGCTTTCCAGGCATACAGCAGGGTGCGTCGTCGATCGCGCTGGACTCCGCCGGGTCCAGCGCGATCTTTTTTGTGCGCCCGCGATGGTCTGCCGATCCCGCTGTGAGCAGCCCTGTAGGAGCCTGGGGAAGGGTGTCGGATCAGCTGTGTGCGGCACCACCGGCAGGGTGCAATTGCACATATTAAATTGACCCTTTGTAGGCGGGGCGTAAGTACCGCACTTTTCAAAACTCATGCGGTGACACCCGTCACATACCAAGCGGCTTGTTAGCTCCGCCGCAGGTGCGGTAGAGAAGCCACCGCCTCCAGTAGCCCGTCCCCGCACGGGTGTTGAGGCCGCCCGTGGATCACGCCGGTGCCGGGCTCTCGTCCTCCCGGGCCCGGGCCGTGCCCTGAGCGGCACGCGGCGCGGACTCCAGCGCCAGCCGCAGCAGGCGATGGCAGATCGGGCAGTGCCGGGTGAGGTGCCGGTACGACGACGCGGCCGACAGGTGCGCGCGCAGCAGAGCCCGCGTCTCGTGCCTCGCCGCTGCCGCCATGTGCCACCTCCAGGAGGCCGCACGGACGACGGCCCTGGTTCCGGGGTACCGACGGAATGAGGGGGCGTCAAGACGGCGTGTGGGGCGCGGAAGGTCAACGCGGAGGTCAGGGCATGAAAAAGAGCCCGGATCCGAAGATCCGGGCTCTTGCTGTGCGGTCCTGACGGGATTTGAACCCGCGGCCTCCACCTTGACAGGGTGGCGAGCACTCCAAACTGCTCCACAGGACCAGGTTTCGCAGTGCGATTCGTGCGTTGCGCTGCGAGAAGAGACTGTACAGGAGGGTGAGCCCAGGGTCGAACTCACCCTGCGTGCAGCTCCCGTCACGGTGCCGCCGCGTCGATCGCCTTCACGATCCGCTTGTCGGAAACGGGGTACGCCGTGCCCAGCGCGTGGGCGAAATAGCTGACCCGGAGCTCCTCGATCATCCAGCGGATGTCCAGGACCGACGACGGGACCGGCCGGCCCTGCGGCATCTGCTCCAGGAGCCAGGCGTACTCGTCCTGCATCTCATGGACCTTCTGCATGCGCGTGGTGTCCCGCTGGACGTTCGTCGGCATCTGCTGGAGCCGCCGGTCGGCCGCCACCAGGTAGCGCATCAGGTCCGGCATCCGCCGCAGCCCCGCCTCCGTCACGAAGCCGGGCTTCACCAGCGCGTCCAGCTGCCCCCGCACGTCCTGGAGGTTCGCCGCCAGCGCGGGGCTGCGTACGGCCTTCAGACGGCGCTCACAGGCCTGCCAGGCGGCCAGGACCTGCTGCACCTGCCCCACCGTGCGGACCGTCGTGTCGACGATCTCGGCGCGCACCTTGTCGTACAGCTTCCGGTACGACTCCTCGTCCCAGGCGGGCCCGCCGAAGTCCCCGATCAGCTTGTCCGCCGCGGCCATCGCACAGTCGTCGAACAGACCCTGGACCGAGCCGTGCGGATTCGCGGACAGCGCCAGCTTCTGCGCGTTCGTCAGGCGATCGCTCGCGAATTTCGCCGGGTTCACCGGGATGTTGCGCAGGATCAGCCGGCGCGTGCCCTTCCACATCGCCTGCTGCTGCTCGGCCTCCGTGTCGAAGAGACGTACGGAGACCGTGTCGCCGTCGTCGACCAGCGCCGGGTACGCCTTGACCGGCTGACCCGCCCGGCGGGTCTCGAAGACGCGGGTGAGGGTGCCGATCGTCCAGTCGGTCACGCCGGAGCGCTCCAGCAACTCGCCGCCCGAGCGCTCGGCCGTCGCCGCGGCCGCCTGGGAGAGGGCCTTGCGGGCCTTCGGGCGCAGCTTGAGCTTCAGTGCCTCCAGGTCCTTGTCCTCGGCCAGTTTGCGGCGCCGCTCGTCGACGATCCGGAACGTGACCTTCAAGTGGTCGGGGACCTTGGCCAGGTCGAAGTCGTCCGCCTCGAAGGGCACACCCACCATGAGCCGCAGCTCGCGGGTCATCGTCGTGGTGAGGGGCTCCTGGAGAGGAACCGCCCGGTCCAGGAACGCCTTCGCGAAGTTCGGCGCCGGGACGTAGTTCCGGCGGATCGGCTTGGGCAGGGACCGGATCAGCTCCGTCACCAGCTCCTCGCGCAGCCCCGGGATCTGCCAGTCGAAGCCCTCGTCCGTGACCTGGTTGAGGACCTGGAGCGGGATGTGGACGGTCACGCCGTCGGCGTCCGCGCCCGGCTCGAACTGGTACGTCACCCGGAACTTCAGGTTCCCCTGCCGCCACGAGTCGGGATAGTCCGCCTTGGTGACCTCGCCCGCCTTCTCGTTGATGAGCATCTCGCGCTCGAAATCGAGGAAGTCGGGCTGTTCGTGCCGCTTGTGCTTCCACCACGAGTCGAAGTGGGCCCCGGAGACGACGTGTTCGGGGATCCGCTGGTCGTAGAAGTCGAACAGCGTCTCGTCGTCGACCAGGATGTCCCGGCGCCGGGCGCGGTGCTCCAGCTCCTCGACCTCGGTGAGAAGGCGGCGGTTGTCCGAGAAGAACTTGTGGTGCGTGCGCCAGTCACCCTCGACCAGCGCGTTCCGGATGAACAGCTCACGGCTGATCTCCGGGTCGATCCGCCCGTAGTTGACCTTCCGCTGCGCCACGATCGGCACGCCGTACAGTGTGACCTTCTCGTACGCCATCACCGCGGCCTGGTCCTTCTCCCAGTGCGGTTCGCTGTACGTGCGCTTGACGAGGTGCGCCGCGAGCGGCTCGACCCACTCGGGTTCGATCCTCGCGTTGACGCGGGCCCACAGGCGGGACGTCTCGACGAGCTCGGCGGACATCACGAAACGCGGCGGCTTCTTGAACAGGGCCGAACCCGGGAAGACCGCGAACTTCGCGTTGCGCGCCCCCAGATACTCGTTCTTGGCGCCTTCCTTGACGTCCTTCATACCGACGTGCGACAGCAGGCCGGCCAGGAGGGAGACATGGACGCGGTCGGCCGGGGCGTCGTCCTCGTTGAGGTGGATGCCCATCTGCTTCGCGACCGTGCGCAACTGCGTGTAGATGTCCTGCCATTCGCGGATGCGAAGGAAGTTCAGGTACTCCTGCTTGCACATCCTGCGGAACGAGGACGACCCGCGCTCCTTCTGCTGCTCACGGACATAGCGCCAGAGGTTGAGATAGGCCAGGAAGTCGCTGGTCTCGTCCTTGAAGCGGGCGTGCTGCTGATCGGCCTGGGTCTGCTTGTCGGCGGGGCGCTCGCGCGGGTCCTGGATGGACAGCGCGGCGGCTATGACCATGACCTCGCGCACACAGCCGTTCTTGTCCGCCTCCAGGACCATCCGGGCCAGCCGGGGGTCGACGGGCAGCTGGGCCAGCTTGCGGCCGGTCTCCGTGAGCCGCTTGCGCGGGTCCTTCTGCGCCGGGTCCAGGGCGTTCAGCTCCTGGAGCAGCTGGACGCCGTCGCGGATGTTGCGGTGGTCCGGCGGGTCGATGAAGGGGAACTTCTCGATGTCGCCGAGGCCGGCCGCGGTCATCTGAAGGATCACGGAGGCCAGGTTCGTCCGGAGGATCTCCGCGTCCGTGAACTCCGGGCGGGCCTCGAAGTCGTCCTCGCTGTACAGACGGATGCAGATGCCGTCCGAGGTACGGCCGCAGCGGCCCTTGCGCTGATTGGCACTGGCCTGCGAGACCGGCTCGATGGGCAGCCGCTGGACCTTGGTGCGGTGGCTGTAACGCGAGATCCGCGCGAAACCCGGGTCGATCACATACTTGATGCCCGGCACGGTCAGCGACGTCTCGGCGACATTCGTGGCCAGAACGATCCTGCGGCCGGTGTGCTGCTGGAAGACCCGGTGCTGCTCCGCGTGGGAGAGCCGGGCGTAGAGCGGCAGGATCTCCGTGAACCGGTAGTTCTTCTTGGTGAGGGCGTCCGCCGTGTCCCTGATCTCCCGCTCACCGGAGAGGAAGACGAGGATGTCGCCCTTGCCCTCCTTCTGGAGCTCCTCCACGGCATCGGTGATCGCGGTGATCTGGTCCCGGTCGGCGTCGTCGCCGTCCTCCTCCAGCAGCGGCCGGTAGCGCACCTCCACGGGATACGTACGGCCGCTGACCTCGATGATCGGGGCGTCGCCGAAATGCCGCGAGAACCGCTCCGGGTCGATCGTGGCCGACGTGATGACGACCTTGAGGTCCGGACGCTTGGGCAGCAGCTGGGCGAGGTAGCCCAGCAGGAAGTCGATGTTGAGGGACCGCTCGTGGGCCTCGTCGATGATGATCGTGTCGTAGGCGCGCAGCTCGCGGTCGGTCTGAATCTCGGCGAGCAGGATGCCGTCCGTCATGAGCTTGACGAAGGTGGCGTCCGGGTCGACCTGGTCGGTGAAGCGCACCTTCCAGCCGACGGCCCCGCCGAGCGGGGTGTCCAGCTCCTCGGCGACCCGCTCGGCCACCGTGCGCGCGGCGATCCTGCGCGGCTGCGTGTGCCCGATCATGCCGCGTACGCCGCGCCCGAGCTCCAGGCAGATCTTGGGGATCTGCGTCGTCTTGCCGGAGCCCGTCTCACCCGCGACGATCACGACCTGGTGGTCGCGGATGGCGTCGGCGATCGCGTCCTTCTTCTGGCTGACCGGCAGCTGCTCCGGGTACGTCACCCCGGGCACGAGGGCACGCCGCCCGGCCATCCGTTCCTCTGCCCTGCCGACCTCCGCCTCGATCTCGGCGAGCACGGCGGCCCGCGCCTCCGGCTTACGGATCTTGCGCGCACCTTCGAGCCTGCGCCCGAGCCGGTGCGCATCACGCAGGGACAGCTCGGTCAGGCGGGGGGCGAGGGCGCCGAGGGCGGGGGCGGGGTGCGTAGACATACGGGATCCAGGATCTCATCCCGCCGAATTTGATGGCTAACGCTTTTGTCCTGACGCGTACCGGCCCTGGTCGGTACCAGGACGTGCACGCGCCGCTCGGCTGCGAACCGGCCCGCAGCCTGAGCCGGAATTCCCGCTCACAGCAGAAAGAGCCCCTCCCCGAATGCATCGGGGAGGGGCTCAAGCCCTGGTGAGGGCTGTTGTGGCTGGGGCCGGGGTCGAACCGGCGACCTATCGCTTTTCAGGCGATCGCTCGTACCAACTGAGCTACCCAGCCACGAGGTTTCACGTGAAACCTCAGCGGTCCTGACGGGATTTGAACCCGCGGCCTCCACCTTGACAGGGTGGCGAGCACTCCAAACTGCTCCACAGGACCAAGCTTCGTACGACAGTGTCGCACAGGGTGGTGCGTGCCCCCAACGGGATTCGAACCCGTGCTACCGCCTTGAAAGGGCGGCGTCCTAGGCCGCTAGACGATGAGGGCTATCGGCCCGCCTGGGCGCTTCTCAGCGCGTCGGGGACGTGAGAAGCATATGGGATGGCGGGAGCTATCGCCAAAACGGTTTAGGGGGAGGGTGACGGGGTGGTCTCCGTGGGGGTGCTCGGGGAGGGGGTGGCGCCGGGCTGGTTCTCCTTGGGGAGGTGGCGGCTGACCTCGGCCGTCGTGAGGCCGAGACCGCCCAGTTCGATCTCGTCCCAGGCCTGGAGATGGCGGGTGTCCCGGTCGAAGTAGAGGATCGACGCCTCGATGGGGTCGGGGTGCTTGCCCTCGATGGCGCGCAGGCCGCTGCCGCCCGTGGAGCCCTCGATGCGGAGCCGGGTGCCGTACTTGAGGATCTCCATCTCGTCGTGGTGGAGGTGGCCGGCCAGGACGAGGGGGACCTCGCCGTCGACTCCGCGGGCGGCGGCCGGCTCGTGGGCGATGGCGACGTCCACCGGGGTGCCGGCCGCCCTCTGGTCGCGCAGGGCGGTGGCCAGACGGGCGCCGGCCAGTTCCTGGGACTGGCGGGCGCCGATCTGCCGGGAGCGGTCGGGAGTGAACTGCGGGTCGCCGATGCCGGCGAAGCGCAGGCCCTTGATCGTCTTCGCCTTGCCTTCGTCCAGGACGTGCACGTTCTTCAGGCCCTGCAGATAGCGCTGGGTGATCATCGAGTCGTGGTTGCCGCGGACCCAGACGTAGGGGGCCCCGAGGTCCTCGATGGGGTCCAGGAAGCCGTTCTCGGCGGCCGTGCCGTGGTCCATCGTGTCGCCCGAGTCGACGATCACGTCGACCTTGTACTGCTCCACGAGCGAGGCGATGATCTTCCAGCTCGCCGGGTTCAGGTGGATGTCGGAGACGTGCAGGACCCGGATCGTGGAGGGGTCGGGCGCGTAGGCGGGGAGTGTCGAGGTGGCGTCGTAGAGCTTGGTCACGTTGGTGACCAGGCGGGCCAACTCCTTCTGGTAGACGTCGAATTCCGTGACGATGCTGCGGGCGTTGCCGACCAGGGAGGGGGCCGAGGTGAGCAGGCCGGAGAACTTGGGTTCCAGGACGGAGTCGGGGCGCCAGGTGGCGTAGGCGGTGCCGCCCGAGGCGGCGAGCAGGGTGAGGGCGAGGCCGCCGGCGGCCATCGCGCGGCGGGGGCGCCGGTAGACGGCGAGGCCCAGGGCGGTGGCGCCGACGACGACCGCGACGCCGGAGCGCACGGCCAGGTCCAGGGTGCCGCGGCCGACGTCCTCGGTGACCTCGTCCTGGAGGCCGGAGAGGCGTTCGGGGTGGTCGACCAGGGCTTGGGAGCGGTCGGGGTCGAGCTGGTCGACGTTGACGTCGAGCCGGACGGGGGCGATGTGGCTGTTCAGTTCCAGGGCGCCGAGTGGCGAGATGTTGATCTTCGTGCCGCCGGTGAAGGACGGGCGCAGGGTCATGGTGGTGTTCATGGGGCCCACCGGGACCCGGACGTTGCCCACGACCAGCAGGCCCAGCCAGGCGCCGAGGAGGACGACGGCGACGAGTCCCACCGCGCGGGTCCACGGGTGCGGCTGTGCCACGAGCTCGATCGTGGCGGGGGCCTGGCGGGAGCGGTAGTGGCGGGCCAGGGCGCGCGGGGCGTTGCGGATGGGGTTCAGGACGCTCAGGACTGCGGCGGGGACGCGGGCCATTGATCCCGTATGCCCAAGTGCGCGGCCGGATATGCGGCGCCGGGAGGCTCTCGTACGGCGGGGGTGTGGCCGACAATGGGCTGGTGCTGGAGATGACGCGTGAGGAGTTCGAGGAGCTGGTCGCCGAGGCGCTCGACCGGATTCCGCCGGAGTTGACCCGACTGATGGACAACGTCGCGGTGTTCGTCGAGGACGATCCGCCGGCGGACGATCCCGAGTTGCTCGGCCTGTACGAGGGGACTCCGCTGACGGACCGGGGTGAGTGGTACGCCGGTGTGCTGCCGGACCGGATCACCGTCTACCGGAATCCGACGCTGCGGATGTGCGAGTCGCGGGAGGACGTCGTCGCGGAGACGGAGATCACTGTGGTGCACGAGATCGCGCACCACTTCGGCATCGACGACGAGCGCCTTCACGCCCTGGGTTACGGCTGACCGGGTTGTGAATGCGGGGCGCGTGTCCTCTTGTGGGCGGCGGGAGTTGGAGGTGTTGACTCCATCACCCTTTCCGGAGGTGGCCCCGTGCGCCCCTTGTACGTACCCGTCCGACTGGCCGCCACGGTCGTGGCGGTCGCTGCTGCCGCCGGCTGCATGAGCGTCGGCGACGATGCGGGTGGGAGCGTCAAGCCGTCGCACTCCGCCGGGCAGCGGGGCGGCGAGGCGCCCGACGGCGGCCCGGCGGTGTCGGGTGGTGGCGCCGGGTTCGGCCCGGCCGGGGCCGAGGGGGAGCGGAGGCGCGGCAAGGGCGCGAAGGACAAGAAGGGCAAGGGGGGCGGGGCGGGGGCATCGGCGTCCCCCGAGGCGTCGCCGAGCGCTGACGCGAGCCCGACGGCGCCGGGGCATGTCAAGCCGGGGAAGCCGCCGCGGCCCACGGCGAAACCGCCGGCTCCGCCGACGCCCACCCGGACGGCCGAACCGGAGCCCACGCCGACGCCGCCGGAGCCGACGACGTCTCCGGAGCCGACGCCGGAGCCGTCGTCGTCGGCGCACGAGCCGCCGGGGCCGCAGCTCGCCCAGCGGGAGCCGGCGCCGGCGGCGGGGTCACCGGCGTAAGGGGGCGGAGGGTGCCGGAAGTTTTCCTCCCGGGGCGGGAACAATCCCGGCCGGAGGGTGGTTGGAGTCGTCGGGAAGCCGTCCGGTCGCCGGACGGCGGACCGCTGTCTCCTGCACAGTCCGGTTTGCCTTGTGGGGCCCGGAGTGCGTATGGTGGCAGATCGTTTGATCCCATCTTGCCCGGCGCCACTGCAGAGCGCGCCGTGTGGCGCGTACTCTCCCTTGCCGTGGTGGACCGCATTGAGGCGGTCGTATTGCGAATCGCGAATCACGGAGTTGACGGGCGCGTGCCGACTGAGACTCCGGAAGGTTTCGCATTCGCATGTCCATCGCCAGTACTGATCACGTCGTCGTGCCCGAGAACGAGGCAACCGAGGACGCCCCCGAGGTCACCTTCGCGGACCTCGGTCTCCCCGAAGGCGTCGTGCGCAAGCTCGCGCAGAACGGCGTGACCACCCCCTTCCCGATCCAGGCCGCGACCATTCCGGACGCGCTGGCCGGCAAGGACATCCTCGGCCGTGGCCGCACCGGCTCCGGCAAGACCCTGTCGTTCGGTCTGCCGACCCTGGCCACGCTGGCCGGCGGCCGTACCGAGAAGCACAAGCCGCGTGCCGTCATCCTGACGCCGACGCGTGAGCTCGCCATGCAGGTCGCCGACGCGCTCCAGCCCTACGGCGACGTCCTCGGCCTGAAGATGAAGGTCGTCTGCGGCGGTACGTCGATGGGCAACCAGATCTACGCCCTGGAGCGGGGCGTCGACATCCTCGTCGCCACTCCGGGCCGCCTGCGCGACATCATCAACCGCGGCGCCTGCTCGCTGGAGAACGTGCAGATCGCCGTTCTCGACGAGGCCGACCAGATGTCCGACCTGGGCTTCATGCCCGAGGTCACCGAGCTGCTCGACCAGGTCCCCGCGGGCGGTCAGCGGATGCTGTTCTCCGCGACGATGGAGAACGAGATCAAGACCCTCGTCGACCGGTACCTGGACAACCCGGTCAGCCACGAGGTCGACGCCGCCCAGGGTGCCGTGACGACCATGTCGCACCACATCCTCATCGTGAAGCCCAAGGACAAGGCGCCGGTCACTGCCGCGATCGCCTCCCGCAAGGGCCGCACGATCATCTTCGTCCGCACCCAGCTGGGCGCCGACCGTGTCGCCGAGCAGCTGCGGGATGCCGGTGTGAAGGCCGACGCGCTGCACGGCGGCATGACGCAGGGTGCGCGTACGCGGACCCTGGCCGACTTCAAGGACGGGTACGTCAACGTGCTCGTCGCGACCGACGTCGCCGCCCGCGGTATCCACGTCGACGGCATCGACCTGGTGCTGAACGTGGACCCGGCCGGTGACCACAAGGACTACCTGCACCGGGCGGGCCGCACCGCGCGTGCCGGCCGCACGGGCACGGTGGTGTCGCTGTCGCTGCCGCACCAGCGGCGTCAGATCTTCCGGCTGATGGAGGACGCGGGTGTCGACGCCGGGCGTCACATCATCCAGGGCGCCGGCGCCTTCGACCCGGAGGTCGCCGAGATCACCGGTGCCCGGTCGATGACCGAGGTGCAGGCCGAGTCCGTGGGCAATGCCGCGCAGCAGGCCGAGCGTGAGGTCGCCCAGCTCACCAAGGAGCTGGAGCGGGCGCAGCGGCGCGCGAACGAGCTGCGTGAGGAGTCCGACCGGCTGCTGGCCCGGGTCGCGCGTGAGCGGGGCGAGGAGCCCGGTGACGTGGTGGCCCAGGAGGCCGGGGAGGCCGCGGCCGCCGTCGAGGTGTCGGTGCCCGAGCAGCCGACCGCGAAGGACGTGGAGCGCGAGGAGCGTCCCGAGTCCTCCGCTCCGTACGAGCGCCGGGAGCGGCGCGACGAGCGCGGTGGCTTCCGCCGTGACGACCGGGGCGACCGTGGTGACCGTGGCGGGGACCGTGGTGGGCGTTCCTTCGAGCGTCGTGACGACCGTGGCGGCCGTTCGTTCGAGCGTCGTGACGACCGCGGCGGGTTCAACCGCGACCGTGACCGGGACCGTGGTGGCCGTTCCTTCGACCGCGACCGGGACCGCGGCGGCTTCCGCCGTGACGACCGGGCCGACCGTGGTGACCGGGGCGAGCGCGGTGGCTTCCGCCGTGACGACCGTGGTGACCGTGGCGGGGACCGTGGTGGGCGTTTTTTCGAGCGTCGTGACGACCGGGGCGGCCGTTCGTTCGAGCGTCGTGACGACCGCGGCGGGTTCAACCGCGACCGTGACCGTGGCGGCTTCCGCCGTGACGAGCGCGGTGGGCACCGGGGCAGCGACCGTCCCTTCAACCGGGACCGTCGTGACGACCGTCCGGGCTTCCGCTCCGGCGGCCACGACCGTCCGGGCCACGACCGCCCGTACGGCCGTCGTGACGACCACCGCGGTGGCTCGTCCTTCCAGCGCCGCGAGGACAAGCCGCGCTGGAAGCGCAACGGCTGACATCAGCGCATGAGGAGCGCCGTGCTCCGTCCCAACGGGCGGGCCACGGCGCTCCGTCGTTTCCGGCGCGGGCTCCGCGGGGGGCGCGCTGACACGCCCGGACGGGCCGGTTCATGCCCCTCATCGGCCCAGTTCGTCCCGCCGGCAGGGCCGGGACCCCGATACCCGATCGGAGTCTCGGCATCGTCCGGCTATGCTCGTGGGGGCGACATCGCCTGGGCCCTTAGCTCAATTGGCAGAGCAGTGGACTTTTAATCCATTGGTTGTGGGTTCGAGTCCCACAGGGCCTACCGGCGCGGGAGAGGGGTCACCCCCTCTGACCTGCTGTGCAGCGCCTGAGCCGACTTCGGTCGGGTCGGGCGCTGCTTCGTTTTCGGGGCCATGCCTGAGCGATGCGTGAGCGGATGTGCCCGCGACGGCTGTCCGCCGACCTGGACCTCGCAAGCGGTGTCCCCACAGTCCGCGCGGTCCTACGGCAGGAATGGGGGACGTGGCGTCCCCCGCTTCCTCGGCGCGCCCAGCCCCCGCATCACGGACCGGGCCCCCGCCGGCTACGACGCCGCCGTGCTGCTCGCGTACTCCCTGCGGCCCTGCATGCGCTGCGGAGCCTGTCGACGACTTCTCTTGAGGTGCCCCTTGTCGGACGGCGTGGCCCACCCGACGCCGAACTCGCCCGGTGTTCGCGCGGGTTAGACTCCCGGTCGCGAAGCGGCCTCGCGCCGGGGCGGGACCGACCATCCCGTCCGCCGTGCGCAGGGCCGGTCGGGGCTGCGTATGAATGGGGGCGAGGCAAATGGGATCAGACATGTCCGGGCTCGGGCTCTCCGCCCCTGAAGAGGCCGTGTACCGGCACTTCCTGAGGAATCCGGACACCTCCGACGACGAGATCCACGCACTGCTGGGACTGGATCAGCGTGAGGTGGGCGAGAGTGTGCGCCGCCTGTGCACGCTGGGGGTGCTGCACCACACCGGACCGGGCGCGTTCGCAGCCGCGGACCCGGAGACCACCGTGGAGCGCCTCACCGACCTGTGTCTGCGGGAGCTCCACAGGGAGCTTGCCCGGGTCACGCAAGCCCGGCACCTGGTCGCCGAGCTGCGTCAGGAGCAGCCGCAGGAGGCCGTTTCCGCTCCGCGCATCGAGCGGCTGGCGGACGTCGGGCGCATCCGCGCCCGGATCGACGACCTGGCCTTCTTCGCACGCGAGGAGATCCTCTCGGTCGAGCCGTACGTCGAGCTGACGCCTGAGAACATCGCCCACGCCCGTCCGCTCGACCAGCGCTGCCTGCGGCGCGGCGTGCGGATCCGCAGCGTTTTGCCGTCCACGGCGCTCGACCATCCCCCCACCGTCGGCTACCTGCGCGAACTCGCTTCGCAGGGCGCGCAGATCCGGGTCGCGCAGACCGTCACCGAGCGCATCCTCGTCTACGACCGCAGCATCGCCCTGGTGCCCGTGGACCCCGACGACACCGCACGCGGCGCACTGCTCGTCCGTGAGGACGGTCTCGTCGCCAATGTGCTCGCCCTGTTCGAGAAGATCTGGAGCGAGGCGGAGCCCCTTCCGCCGTACGACGAGGGCGGCGACGGCCGCGACCAGCCGACCGAGCTGGAACAGCGCGTCCTGGAATCGATGTGCCGGGTCAGCAAGGACGAGATAGGCGCCCGCGAGCTTGGCATCTCCGTCCGCACCTACCGCCGCCACGTGGCCGACCTGATGCAGCTGCTCGGCGCGGCGGGGCGGCCGCAGGCCGCTCTCCTGGCCCGCGAGCGCGGCTGGATCTGACCCCTCACCGGTGAGCGCCTGTGCGTGAACGCCACGCCCTGCCGGAGCGGCACCCGCAGACCCGGAGCGGGCAGAGGTCAGCAGACGGGCCCCGCGTCGGGCAGGGACCAGCCGCGCAGCGTGCGGTCCCGCAGCGCCGCGGCCACGGCCGCGCGTGCCGGATCCGGACCGGCCCCGACCCGCAGTGTGATCCGGTCCGCCGACACCTGCGTGGAGCAGGGCCACTCCGGTGGCAGCAGGGCCAGCAGGCGGATCACCACCAGGGGAGCGGCGGGCGAGTCCGCGGCCACGCGCACGACATGGATCTCCGCCTCGGGGCCGCTGCTCCCGCCGCTCATGACGCGGGGCCGAGAACCGGAGCGGTGCGGATGCCGAACTCGCGCCGCAGGGCGGAACGCGCAGCCCAGTAGCCGGACATGCCGTGCACGCCGGGTCCGGGCGGTGTGGACGCCGAGCACAGGTACACCCCGCGCAGCGGGGTGCGGTAGGGGTCGAACCGGGGCACGGGGCGCAGCAGCGACTGGGTGAGCGTCATGGCCCCCGCCAGGATGTCGCCGCCCACGTAGTTCGGGTTGTACGCCTCGAAGTCCGCGGCGGTGACGGCCCGTTCGGCCAGGACCGTGTCCGTGAAGCCGGGAGCGTGCCGCTCGATCGCGGCCCGGATCATCGGCAGCGGATCACGCGTGTCGCCGTTCGGTACGTGCGCGTACGCCCAGACCGGCCGCCTGCCCCGCACCTCGCGTCGGGGGTCGGTGACGGCGGGGTCGACGAGCATGACGAACGGTTCGGCGGTCGGGACACCGCGCGCTGCGAGGGTCTCCTGCCGCAGCATCGTGGCGCGGCTGCCACCGAGGTGAACCGTGCCCGCGCGGCCGACCCCGGGGTCGCGCCAGGGGATCGGCGCGGAGACCAGGAAGTCCGCCTTCGCCGCGCCGGGGCCGTACCGGAAGCGCGCCAGGGCCTTTGCGTAGCGGGTCGGCAGCCTGTCCCCGGCGAGGGCGAGGAACCCCTTCGGCGCCACGTCCAGCAGAACGGCGCGTGCGCCCTGCACCTCCCGCACGTCGGCGACAGGCGCTCCCGTGCGGATGCGGCCGCCGTGCGCCACCAGGTCGTCGGCGAGGGCGCGGGCGATGACGCCGCTGCCGCCCTTCGGCAGCGGCCACCCCGTGCTGTGGCCGAGGTGCCCGAGCAGCAGAGCCGTGGCGCCGGAGGCGAGGCTGGGCAGTCGTCCGACCGCGTGCGCGGCCACGCCGGTGAGCAGCGCGGCCGCCTCCTCGGTCGCGAACCCGTGGAAGGGGCTGCCGTGGCGCAGGACGCGCGGCGCCAACAGAGCCGGGGCGGCGAGGTCGTCGGGCCAGGAACGCTGCCCGGACAGGATGAAGTCGACGACGCCTGTGCTGTGTGCGACCAGGGGCTCCATGAGCCTGCGCCACCGGACACCGTCGGCGCCGAGTCCGGCGCAGGTGGCCGCGAGGTCGCGGTGCGCCAGTGCGACGGTTCGCTCGTCGAGGACTTGGGCGTAGGCGATCGGGGGGTGGAGGAGTTCCACCCCGCGGGCGGCGAGGCCGAACTCGCGGAAGAACGGCGAGGCGGGGGCCATGGGGTGCACCGCGGCGCAGATGTCGTGCACGACCTCGCTGTCGAACAGTGGGGCGGTGCGCAGTCCGCCGCCGATGGCGTCGGCACGTTCGCGGATTTCGACGCGCAGACCGGCGCGGGCCATGGTGACCGCGGCGGCGAGTCCGTTGGGGCCGCTGCCGACGACGGCGACGTCGCAGTTCGTCATCCGGCTGCCGGCCTCTCGGCTCCTCGGTCCTGCGAGGCCTTCTTCGCCTCGGCGAGCAGTTTCAGTCCGGCCCGGTCCGTCCGGTCGGGCCGGCCGCCGAGCCGGTGCACGACTGCCCAGGCGGTGGTGCCGGGAAAGGCCCCGGCGAAGACGGACGCGTCCCGTGTCGTTCCGTTGTGCCAGCGCAGCTCGCCCGCGCTCTGCCAGGACACCGCGGGTTCGCCCAGCGCACGGTCCACCAGCATGCCCTTCACCAGCTCCGCCACGGCCCGGGGGGTGGCCCACAGGCCGCCCGCGGGCAGGATCGGTCCGGTCATGGTCCAGGGGGCGCGGGGCCGCCCGAACAGGCCGCGGGCGGTCAGCGTCCGGTCGGCGGGCGGGTCGGCGGTGACCTCGTCGACGCCGAGCGGCGCGAGCACGTACGTGCGCAGCAGTTCCTCGTACGGGCCACGGCCGGCCGCCTCCAGGGCGGCGCCGAGGACGGCGTAGCCGAGGTTGGAGTACTCCTCGCCCGCGCCCGGCTTCCGCGCGGCGATCGTGTCGAGCTGCCGCAGAATCCTGTCGAACTCCTCGGAGTCGAGGGTGGCGTAGGGGTCGCGGGGGTCGGTCGACGACGGCTGCGGGTGCAGGCGGGGCAGGCCCGATGTGTGGTCCGCCAACTGCCGCAGCGTGATCTGCGACCCGGCGGGAACGGCCGGAAGCCATGCGGTCAGCCGGTCGTCGGGGTCGAGCCGCCCGGCGTCGGCCAGCCGTGCCAGCAGGGTTCCGGTGAGCACCTTGGTGACGGAGCCGATCTCCACGTACGCGTCCGGGGCGTGACCGTGTTCGGCCCGTACGGGGCCGGTGCCGGAGATCGCGCACAGCGGAGCGGGGCGCGGGAACCACCTCATCGGCCGGTCCAGTTCCGCAGCAGCGCCTGACGCTCGGGCGACTTCGGGGTCGTACGGCCGGCGACCCGGCCCCACGCCGTGAGCGTCCGGGGAGACGCGCTGCCGTCGACGAACCGGGCGAGCAGGTCCTGGGAGAGGGCGAACTCCTCCTTGTCGTACGCACCGGCGGCGGCCGAGTGGACGGCCAGTTCCTCGGCGCCGGAGGCGGTTTCGAGACGCAGCAGCATCTGACTCGGTTCGCCGGTGCCGCCCAGTGCGGCCGTGAGCACGATCTCCACGGCCAGCGCCAGCCGTCGACGGGAAGCGCCGTGCACCGGGGCGCCCTCGACGGTCGCGGAGCGCAGTTCCTCCCACGTCCACACCCGGTGGTCACCGGCCACGCCGGCCTCCACGCCCTTCTCTGTCAGCCGGACTGCGCGGCCCTCGGTGCCCGGCGGGGCACCCACGTACACCGCGTCCGAGGTGATCCAGAACAGTCCGACCATCGCCACAGTTGACTCCCGTTCATGTCGTACGTCCCGGCCGGACGGGCGGCCCGGCCGCCTGCGCCCGGCCCTGGACGATCAGCCTGCATTTTCGGCGGAGGCCGTCCGCGCCGCCGTGACAGTGGACTGTTCCGGCCATCCGGCCCGTTCCCGTACGGACGCCGCGACACGTTCGCGGACACGTCCCGCCAGCCGGATCCCCGCGGCGATCGGCCGGCTCAGGAAGATCAGGTCGCAGGCCACCATCGTGAGGGCGAACCCGGTGAGCCCCATGAAGAAGGCGATCGACAGGTGGAAGCCGATCGACGCCACGGCCGCCCAGGGGCGCAGCTTCCGCACGAGCACGCCCAGCGGGAAGTAGACCAGGAACAGCGTGGTGGCGTACGTTCCGCCGATCACCAGCAGGTCGTTCTCGTACACCAGCCGTGAGAATCCCGGGAGTTCGAACTCGGGGATGCGCATGATGTAGAAGAGCGCCGTGCCGTCCTGCCACAGCTTGCCCTGCACCTTGTAGAGGCCGCTGGTGACGTACACGAGGCAGATCTGTGCCGCGATGGCGAGCACGCCCAGGTTGTGCAGCGGAGTCTGTGCGGCGCGCACACCGGCGGGCAGCCGGTCCGTGACCCGTCCGGCCAGGCCGCTCGTCAGCGAGAACCGGTCGTAGCAGCGGGTGAGCATCAGCATGGGGATGACGAGATACGCCAGGTTGTCGCCGCCGTCGAGCAGGAACTGGTCCCGCTGGTACACCGACCACAGGAACACCCAGTGCAGGGCCAGCACCGGCCGTCCTCCCACGCCCAGCGTGACGGCGAGCGCCAGCAGCATGCCGAGGTGGAAGACCAGCTCGAACCAGGCCGTGGAGGTGCTGACCGCGTAGAGGCTGAAGGTGCCCGTCTCCTCCAGAACCGTGCGGAATCGGCTCCAGGACTCCACGCCCGAGGGGCCGAAGAGGTAGTGCCGGTCGGCGTACTGCGAGGCGTAGAACATGAAGCCGACGAAGCCGAGCAGGACCCGCGTGCCGGAGACTCCCAGGACGGCGAACGACGTGGAGCCGAGCCGGTCGAGCGAGGTCAGGGAACGGCTCGCCCGGGCGCGCAGCCGAGCGCCGAGTGAGGTATTCACCGCAGTTCGCCCACCTTCAGCCAGTCGAAGTCCTGCACCTGCGCCGTGACCTTGGCCGCCTTGGCGGGGGCGTTGCGCTTCGACCAGGGCGGCAGTTCGCGCACGTACATGCGTACCTGGATGCGCTGCGGATCACCGTCGCAGGCGCCGGGCATCTGGGTCAGCGAGTAGCGGGAGAGGAAGCGGACCGCGTTGTCCTGCGCCTTCTGCTCCTCCGGCATCAGGCGGACCTTGCCCTTGCCGTCCTTCTGGTCCTCGGCGATGTCGTCCTTGTGTTTCTCCCGCAGCCGGTCGAGCAGCGGGTCGGTCGCGTTGATGGACTGCATCGGCGCGGAGACCAGCCGTGACATGCGGGAGGGGAAGAACCTGCTCTCCTGTGCCTTGCGCACGTAGGTGGTGGTGACGTCGTGGTAGTCGGTGACGCTCCCGTCCCGGCACTGGGCGCGGGCCAGCACGCCACGGTCGTCGGCGAGCGGATCCGGCGCGAAGAGCATCCAGTTCTGTACGAAGTAGGGGTTCAGATAGCCCTTCACCTTGTCGAAGTGCTGGACCTTCAACGGGGTGGCAGGGGCTTGGGAGAAGGAGGCGAGAGCGAAGTGAAGGCCCAGGAGGGCGGCGCCGCCGAGCAGCACCACCCTCCTGATCACGAGAGGACTCGTCACTTGTCGAAGACCTCTTCGACGGACGGCGCGCCCTTGCTGGTGGTGTCCGCCGGGGCGGAACCGAGGCTCGCGATCCGGACCACGTTGCCGACCTGGCTGCGGATGGCCTGCGTGCCGGCCAGCGCCCTGCCGTGGACGACCGCGGCCTTGGCCACGGAGCCGAGCCACATCGGCTGCTTCTCGCCGGTCTTCGACTCGGCCGTCTGGACGGCGGAGGCGGTCACCGACGGCGCGGCGGCCTGGGCAGGAGCCTGCATGGCGAGCAGGGCGGCGACGCCGCCGAGAACCACACCGGTACCGGCAATTGCCTTCTTCACTGTTCTTCTCCCGTTGTTCTTCTTCTGGTCCGTCAGCTCACTGCCAGCCGTTGACCGGCTTGCACAGCCGGTTGACGGGCGGCAGCGAGTGGTCGCCCGTGTGCTTCTTGCAGAATTTCCCGAGCGCCCGCCCCACCAGGTCGTGCGAAGCGTTTGCATGCGTTGACGCCGACGGCACGGGCCGCTGCTCCGCGGTGGCACCGGCCGTACCCGTCGACCCCCAGCCCACGGCCGCGGACACGGCCAGGACGACGATCGACCTGACGCGAACCGAATGTCGCCCGGACTGCGCGTTCACTTGCTTTCCCCCTTGACCTGACGGGTCGTTCTGACGAGAAAACGATGCCATCGGAACAGCAGCGTCGGGCCTGTTGCTCATGTCAGCTTCCTGCACAGGGGGCGGCACTTTCCTGCCGAGTCCCACCGTGCCCACAAGGAAGCCCCGGTCCGGAGATCGTCTCCGGGCCGGGGCTCTTGTGGTGGTGCGGGCTGGATCAGCCGGTGGTCAGCATGCCCGAGCGCAGTCGGGCCACGGTGCGCGAGATCAGCCGGGAGACGTGCATCTGCGAGATGCCCAGCCGGGCGCCGATCTCCGCCTGGGTCAGTTCCTCCACGAAGCGCAGGTGGAGGATGAGGCGCTGGCGCTCGTCGAGTTCGGCGACGAGGGGGGCCAGGGCGTGGAAGTCCTCGACGAGTTCGAGGGCCGGGTCCTCCTCGCCGATGAACTCCGACAGCGTCGTGTCGCTCTCGTCGGGGTCGCCGGTGACCGTCGCGTCGAGGGAGGAGGACAGGTAGCCGTTGGCGGCGATCTGGGCCTCGACGACCTCCTCCTCCGACAGGTTCATCAGGGCGGCCAGTTCGGCCACCTTCGGGGCGCGGCCGAGGCGGGAGGCGAGTTCCTCGGTGGCCTTGGCGAGTTCCGTGCGGGCCTCCTGGAGGCGGCGCGGCACGTGCACGGCCCAGGACGTGTCGCGGAAGAACCGCTTGATCTCGCCGATGATGTACGGCACCGCGAAGCTGGTGAACTGCACCTCGCGGGAGACCTCGAAACGGTCGATGGCCTTGATCAGCCCGATGACGCCGACCTGGACGATGTCCTCCATCGACTGCCCGCTGGTGCGGAACCGGCGGGCCGCGAAGCGCACCAGCGACATGTTCATCTCGATGAGCGTGTTGCGGGCGTACTGGTATTCGGGCGTGCCCTCCTCGAGGACGGCGAGCCGGTCGAGGAACTGCCCGGTCAGCCCGCGTGCGTCCTGCGGGGCGAGCTTCTGGGGTTCGGCGATCTGCGGCAGCTCCTCACCGGTGCAGGTGGCGGAATCCGTCGTCGTGCCGATGCGCATGGTCGCCGTCACGGGCCCTCCCTCTAGTCCGGCCCGCTCCGATTCCCCCGACAGGCCACCTCCAGCGCCGTTACCCGCCCTCGCCCCGGTCATGCCCCGCATATGCCCCGGCGAGACGTTGACCACAGTCGGCGCAGGTCGAGGCGGTGGCGGGGTACCCGGACCGGTATCGCGGCGGCACGGGCAGGGAGGGTGGGCGGTGGAGTGCGCGAGAGAGGGCCATGGGGCCCGCGGAGCGGACAGTTGTCGTTTGACAACTATAGGTGGAGGGCAACAGCCTAGGCGTGCCGAACGTGTGCGGGGAAGGGACCGGAAGGGCCGACTCCGCGCGACGGCGAGAAATTCAGGCAGTCCGGGTACCGGACGAGCGGGAGTCTTCGGAGTCGTCGTGTATCTGGGCCGCCGCCGCGTCGCAGAACGCCTCAAGGCCCTGCAACAGCGCGACCCGCTTCGCCGCGGGCATCTGGTCGAGCACCGCGCGCAGCGCGTCCTCCCGGCGCGTGCGCAGGTCGGCCAGGAAGGCGCGGCCCCGGCCGCTGAGGTGCAGGCGGACCTCGCGCCGGTCGGCCGGGCTCACCTCCCGCTCGACGAACCCGGCCGCCTGAAGCCGGTCGCACAGCCGGCTGGTCGAGGGCGGTGTGGAGGCGAGGGAGTCGGCGAGCGTCCGCAGATTGATGCCCTCGTGGTGTTCGAGCATGAGCAGCACCCGCAGCTGGGACGCGGAGGCCGGCGCGGTCGAGGCCCGGCCCCAGAGGACCTCCAGCAACTCCGCGGCCGTGGAGGTCACACGGGCGACCTCAGCGGGCTCGGGGCGGGGTCGGAGGGAAGTCACAGTCACACTCTCGCAGGCACCGGGATGGCCGTCAGCGTACTAGGCGTGGCGTGAACCGCCCGGGACCTGCCTCCCGCCCGTAGACAAGGACCGTTTCCCCGGACGCGTCGGCGTCCCATCGAGGATGGTGAACAGACCACCGTGACCACGATCACGAACAGATTCGTGGCCGCCGAGCGCGCCCTGCGCACGGCGGCGCCCCATCAACTGCTGGACGCGGTCCGTCGTGTACTGACCGATCAGTACGCGGCGGACTCCGTCGAGCTTTTCCTGGCCGACTACGGACTGACGGTGCTCCAGCCGGTGTCCGTGCTGCCGCACACCCTCCAGCCGGTGTCCGTGCACAACAGCCCGGCGGGCCGGGCCTTCGGTGCCCAGGAGCCCTATGTGGAGATCCCCTCGGGTGACCTCGCACGCGCGCACCTGCCCGTCACCGTGCGCGGCGACCGCCTCGGTGTGCTGACCGTCACCCTGCCGGGCGCGGAGCACGCCGAGAGCTGCCTGGACGAGCTGGCCGAGATCGCCGAGGTGCTCGGGCACGAGGTCTGCGTGGCCGAGCGCGACACCGACCTGTACCTCCAGGCCCGCCGCCGGGACCGGCTCACGCTGGCCGCCGAGATGCAGTGGCAGCTGCTGCCCGGCCGCTCCTGCACCCGCCCCGAGTACGAGTTGGGCGCACAGCTGGAGCCGGCGTACGCGATCTTCGGCGACAACTTCGACTGGTCCGCCTCTGCCGACCGGCTCAGCCTCTACGTCACCAACGGCATGGGCGAGGGCATCGAGGCCTCCCTGCTGACGAACCTGGCGATCAACGCCCTGCGCAACGCACGCCGGGCCGGGCTGTCCATCGACGACCAGGCGGCCCTGGCCGACCAGGCGGTGTACGCCCACTACCGGGGCCGCTGCTACCTCTCCGTGCTCATGCTCGACTTCGACCTGGCCACCGGCCGGGTCCGCGCGGTGGACGCCGGGTCGCCGCAGATGCTGCGGCTGCGCCGGGGGGCGGTCGAGCGGGTGCCGTTCGACGCCCAGCTGCCGCTCGGCATGTTCGAGGAGACCGACTACGTCATCCAGGAGTTCGGGGTCGAGCCGGGCGACCGGCTGGTCTTCGTCAGTGACGGGGTCTACGACGTCGCCTCCCCGGGCGGCGAGGCCTACGGGGACGCCGCCCTGGCCCGGGCGATCCAGTCGACCAGGCTGCTGCCGGCCGCCGAGGTGCCCCGGGCGATCCTGCGCGAACTGACGGGGCACCGCGGCAGATCCACCCCGGACGACGACGCGCTCGTGGTGTGTCTGGACTGGCGTGGCCGGTAAGGGACGGGGAAGGCGCAGGTCGGGGGTGACTGTGGGCAGTTGTTTGGTGGTGCCGAACGTCGGCACTAATGTTTGTCATACGGCAAGTAACGGCTGAGGCGCCGTGGCGCGACCTCGGTCCGGCCCGTGCAAGGGAGCGATGCAAGTGTCGGTGTCGGAAGAGAACGCGGAGCAGGAGCCGGCCGCGCACCAGGTGAGCGCCTTTCTGGAACGGCGCCGGGAGCAGATCGCCCAACGCTGGGCGGACGCGGCGCTGTTCCGCACGGTCTTCACCGTCTCACGCGACGAGGCCGTGGAGGCGGGCAGGGCCGTGACCGCGGCGCTGGCGGCCGTGGCGGCCACGGGGCGGCTCGACGACATCCGGGCGCCCGGATTCGAGGCCGTGCGCGACCAGTTGGGACGTATGGCGGCCTCCCGCGCCCGGACGGGCATCGACCCGGACGGCGTCGCCGGCGAGGTGGCCGCGCTGCGGGCCCCCGTGACCGAGCTGCTGCGTGCCGAGTACCCGGAGCCGTACGCCCCGGAGGCCCAGGAGGCCGTGCTGGCGCTGACGGTGCTCATGGGCACGCTGCGCCTGGTCGTGATGGAGACGACGGTCAGCGCCGGCGAGGAGCTGATCGCCCGGCAGCGCGAGCAGCTGCACGAGGTGGCGACCCCGGTGATCAAGCTGTGGGAGAGCACCGTCGCCGTGCCGCTGATCGGCACGCTGGACAGCGCGCGCAGCCAGGTGGTCATGGAGAGCCTGCTGGACGCGATCGTCGCCGAGCGCGCCCGGTACGCCATCCTCGACATCACCGGCGTGCCCACGGTCGACTCGCTGGTCGCCCAGCACCTGATGAAGACCGTGGCGGCCGCCCGGCTGATGGGCGCCGAGTGCATCGTCTCCGGCATCCGGCCCGCGATCGCGCAGACCATCGTCCACCTGGGCATCGACCTGGGCACGGTGCTCACCCGATCGAGCCTGGCGGACGCGCTCGCCTACGCGCTCAGCCAGCAGGGGGTCGAGATCGCACCGCTGCGGGCGGCCGGCGCGGCGGCGGACGCGGGCACGCGGTGACCGGGTTCGCGGGACACGGGCCCGCGGGCGGGCACGGCTTCACCGTGCCGGTCCTCCAGCTGGGCGATGTCCTGCTGGTCACCCTCCAGGGGGAGCTGCACGACGGTATGGCCGAGCAGCTCCAGGAGGACATCACGGCCCGGATCTCGCACTCCCGGGTGAGCGGCGTCGTGATCGACATCTCCGGTGTGGAGATCGTCGACTCGTTCCTGGGCCGGGTCCTCGCGGAGATCGCCGCCGGGGCCAAGCTGCTGGCGGCCCGTACGGTACTGGCCGGGATGCGCCCGGCGGTGGCGATCACGCTGGTCGAGCTGGGGCTCACCCTGCCCGGCCTGCGGACGGCCCTGGATGTCGAACGTGCGATGGAACTGCTCGGCGTCACCACGCGCCGGGGCGAGGGGAGTCCATGATGCAGGCTTCCCGCCATGCCGGTCCGGCCGACCTGCCGATCGGCTCGGACGCCGATCTGGCGTGGGTGCGGCAGCAGGTCCGGCAGGCCGCTGCCGAGCTCGGCTTCGGGCTGGTGCAGCAGACCAAGCTCGTCACCGCGGCGAGCGAGCTGGCCCGCAACACCCTCGTGCACGGCGGGGGCGGCCACGTGCGGCTCACCCCGCTGGACGCCGGGCAGTCGCACGGGCTGCGGCTGGACTTCGTCGACACCGGGCCCGGCATCCGGGACCTGGACCAGGCGCTGACCGACGGCTACACCAGCGGCGGCGGGCTGGGGCTGGGCCTGAGCGGCGCCAAGCGGCTGGTGCAGGAGTTCGAGGTGGACAGCCGGCCCGGTGAGGGGACCACCGTCACCGTCACCGCCTGGGCCACCGTCGTACCGCCCTCCCGGACGGTGCCGTGATGAGCAGGGTCTGGGACGTGCCGGTGGAGGACGACTCGACGCGGGTGCGGGACGTGCGCGTGGCGGCCGAGGAGGCCAGCGCCCGTGCCGGCCTGCCCCCGAACCGCACCGCGACCGCCGCGCTCGTGGCGACGGAGCTGGCGACCAACCTGCTGCGGCACGCGGAGGGCGGGCGCGTGCTGATCAACCTCGTCGAGCGGGCGTACGACGACGGCCGGCAGCGGGCGGCCGTGCAACTCGTCGCGCTCGACCACGGACCCGGCATCCCCGACGTCGCGGCGGCGATGCGCGACGGCTACAGCACGACCGTCGCGGCTTCGCTGGGAGCCGGGCTCGGGACGTGCCGGCGCATAGCGAACGACTTCGATCTGCACAGCGCACCGGGCCGGGGCACCGTCGTGATGGCGCGGATCGGCCACGAGCCGGCCGTTCGCAACCAGGGGCCGCCCCCGCTGGGCCCGCGGACCGGGGGTGTCAACGTCCCCCTCGGCCGGGCCGAGCAGTCCGGGGACGCCTGGGGCCGGGTGCGCGGCGGGGACCGGCTGACCCTGCTGCTCGCCGACGGGCTCGGGCACGGGGCGAAGGCGGCCGAGGCCTCCACCGCGGCGGTGAAGGAGCTGCGCGGCCTGGCGGAGCTGCCACCCGTCGAGATCCTGCGGAGTCTGGGCCGAACCCTGCGCCCCTCCCGGGGCGCCGCCGTCGCCGTGGCGCAACTCGACATACGGGAAGCGCAGTTGAGCTTCGCCGGGATCGGCAACATCGGCGCCCGGCTGCGGACCGACGGCGCGTGGAAGCCGCTGCTGTCCCACCCGGGCATCGTGGGCGCGCAGGCGCCGGCGTCCGTGCCGGTGCAGCGGGTGCCCTGGGGTGCGGACAGCCTGCTGGTCCTCCACAGCGACGGCCTGCCGAGCCGCTGGACGCCGCCCGACGACGGCGTACTGCCCGGCTGTGACCCGGCGGTGGCGGCCGCGGTGGTGCTCCGCGACGCGGGGAGCGCGGCCCGGCCGACGCGGGACGACACGTGCGTGGCGGTCCTGACCGCCGGCGGCGTGAGCCGTCACGGCTCGGGAGCCTGAAGTCTCGGTCGGCACCTCACTCGGGCCGGCCCGTGCGGCCCGTCCGTCCCGACCGGGGATGGCCGGCGCGGCCCGTTCTGTCGCTCAGGGGTTCTCCGGCCTGCCGGCATCGGGCGGCAGCGCGTTCCGGGCCGTCAGGAAGCCCCGCAATCCCCTGCTCAGCGCGGCCCGTTCGGCCGGTTGCATGGCCGACAGCGCTGCCGTCAGGGCCTGGGCGCGGCGGGCGGCGACGTCGCACAGGACGTGCTGTCCGTGTGGCGTGAGCCACAGTTGCACCTCGCGGCGGGTGTCGGGGTGCGGGATGCGTTCCAGCAGGCCGGCCGCTCCGAGGCGGTCGCAGAGGCGGCTGGCCGTGGGGAGGCCGATGTCCAGGCCGTCCGCCAGGGCCGTCAGATTCAGCCCCGGCGCCGCCTGGACGGTGCGCAGCGCCCGCAACTGGTGCAGCGACAGGCGCAGGGACGCCTCTTGGGCGGCGGCCGACCACAGCGCCGTCAGGCTCTCCACGGCATCGGTGATCTGCGAGGCGACGGATTCCGGGTCATCGCCCGGTCTCCTCACCCGGTGGTCGCCGGGGCCGCCGAGATCGGTCACGAAACGGTCACTTCCATAAAGCTCCGGGTACGGATGAGGTCGCCCTCTTCCAAAGGCTGTACCCGATGAACCGCATGGCAAGCAGCCCGGTTCGGCGCCCGGCCGGACCGGGGGCGGCTCAGCCGGCGCTGAGCTCCGTCAGCGCGGCCAGCGGCAGCGTGTGCTGGGTCTGGAGGACCTTCGCGCGCAGGTAGCGGACGTTGTGCGCGGTCGTGAAGACGCCCGTGGGGATCCGGTCGCGGACGTCGACGCCCAGGGCCCGCAACTGGCCCGCCTTGTCGGGGTTGTTGGAGAGCAGGTCCAGTTCGCCGATGCCCAGGGCGCGGAGCATCTGGGCCGCGGCCGTGTAGTCGCGGGCGTCCTCCGGCAGCCCCAGTGCCGCGTTCGCCTCGTACGTGTCGAGCCCCTCGTCCTGGAGGGCGTACGCGTCGAGCTTGTTGTAGAGGCCGATCCCACGGCCCTCCTGGCGGAGGTACAGCAGCACGCCACCGCGCTCGGCGATGGCCTCGACCGCCTCGCGCAGCTGGGGTCCGCAGTCGCAGCGGGCGGAGCCGAACACGTCCCCGGTCAGGCACTCGGAGTGCAGCCGCACCAGCGGGACCGGGCCGGGCTCGCCGAGGACCACGGCCACGTGCTCCTGGCCGTCGGCCAGCCCGTGGAAGGTGACGAGCTCGGCGTCGGCCTCGTAGCCGTCGTGGAAGCGCAGCGGGACCCGGACGCGGGAGCGCGGGGTGGCGATGACGGCGGGGGTGTCGGGCATGCGGGGCCTCCGGGTTCCGTTTCCTGTTCGGCTGCACAGCCGTACTGCTTCAGATTTGAAGCAGATCCACTTCCGGAACCCTACTCGTGCTTCAAACTTCAAGCAATCGGTATCCGGCCCCCTGTGACGCTCGTCACGAACAGGCCGGTGATGACCTCCGCCGCCACGGCACCTCGTCCGCCGCCGGGCGCGAGCCGTCCTCCTGGAGGCCCTGCGCGATCGCCGCGGAGATCTCCTCCAGCTGCCCCACCTGCTCCTCGCTGAGCCGGTCGAACAGGAAGCTCCGCACGGTGTCGACATGCCCGGGCGCCGCCCGCTCCAGCACCGCGAAGCCCTCGTCCGTCAGTGCGGCGATGCTGCCCCGCTTGTCGTACCGGCAGGCCTCGCGCCGCAGCAGGCCGTCCTTCTCCAGCCGCGTCACCGCGTACGTCAGCCTGCTGCGCGTGATCTTCAGCCGCTCGGCGAGATCGGTCATGCGCAGCCTCCGTTCCGGGGACTCGGACAGGACGGACAGGATGGAGTAGTACAGGTGCGGCATGCCGGCGTCCTGCTGGAGCTGCCGGTCGATCGCGTCCTCCAGGAGCAGGGAGGCGGCGACGTACGCGCGCCAGGCACGTTGCTCCTCGGGGGTGAGCCAGCGAGTCGTCATGCCACCAGTGTAGGTTTGTTTCAAACTTGAACCAAGCCCGTCTTGGTGACCCTGTCCCGTCTTGGCGGCCCTGTCCGCCTTGGTGACCCCGTCCAGTCCCGCCGTCCCGACCAGCCGCGGAGCGTCGATGCCTCACCCGTACGTCCTGCTGTCCGCCGCCGTCTCCCTCGACGGCTACCTGGACGACACCGGACCCGACCGCCTGCTCCTGTCGAGCCCGGCCGACTTCGACCGGGTCGACGAGGTCCGGGCCGGTGTCGACGCCATCCTGATCGGCGCCGGCACCATCCGCGCCGACAACCCGCGGCTCCTGGTGAACTCCGGCGAACGCCGGGCCGCCCGCCGGGCCGCCGGGAAACCGGAGTACCCCCTGAAGGTCACCGTCAGCGGCTCCGGCGACCTCGACCCGGACGCCCGCTTCTGGCACACCGGCGGCGAGAAGCTCCTCTACACGACCGACCGGGGCGCCGAACGCGCCCGCGCGTCGGGCCTGGCCGCCGACGTCGTCCCGCTCGGCGCCGACCTCGACTGGCGGCGGCTGCTCACGCACCTGCACGACGTCCGGGGCGTGCGGCGGCTCATGGTCGAGGGCGGCGGCCTGATCCACACCCAGCTCCTCACCCAGGGTCTCGCCGACGAACTCCAGCTCGTCCTCGCCCCGCTCTTCGTGGGCGACCCCGGGGCACCCCGCCTCTTCGGTCCCGGCGGCTACCAGGGCGGCCGGCTCCGGCTGCTGGAGTCGCGGCGGATCGAGGACGTGGTCCTGATGCGCTACGAGCCGACCGCCCCGGGCACCGGTGCCCTGCCCGTCGCCGCCGACCACCACTGGCTGGCCCTCGCCTGCGACCTGGCCGAGCGCTGCCCGCCGTCGGACACGGCGTTCAGCGTGGGCGCGGTCGTGGTCGCCGCCGACGGCACGGAACTGGCCCGCGGTCACTCCCGCGAGGCCGGTGACCCGGTCGTGCACGCCGAGGAGGCGGCCCTGGCGAAGCTCGACCCGGCCGACCCGCGCCTGCCCGGCGCGACGGTGTACAGCAGCCTGGAGCCCTGCGCCCGCCGCGCCTCCCGCCCCGCCCCCTGTGCCCGGCTGATCCTCGACGCGGGCGTACGGCGGGTCGTCACGGCCTGGCGCGAGCCCGACACCTTCGTGACGGCCGCGGACGGCAGCGGCCTCCTGGCCGCCGGCGGAGTGGAGGTCGTCGTCCTCCCGGAGCACGAGGAGCGGGCCAAGGCCCCGAACCGCCACCTGCCGGGCTGAGAACGGGCCGCTCCGAGCGGTGTGCACGAGTGGTCCCGCGGATGGCGTACACTGGTGTCACAACGACGCGGGGTGGAGCAGCTCGGTAGCTCGCTGGGCTCATAACCCAGAGGTCGCAGGTTCAAATCCTGTCCCCGCTACTGAAGGCCGAGGGCCGGAATCCAAAAGGATTCCGGCCCTCGGTGCATTTCCCCGCACCTCATTACGGTCGGTGACCGAACCACCCCGCTGCGCGCGTTAACTGATGCACCGTCAAAACTCGTCAGTCACTTGCGAAGCGGTCAACTCGCCCGATTTACTCCGGTCATGGCAGGTAAGTCCGCGTGAAAAAGGTTAATGATCAAGCGGAATCGCTGGAATACCCCTCGCGCCTCCATTAACGTTCGATAACGCAGCGCGGTCGTCCCAGCCGTCACAGAAGGCGGCTCCGTGCGCACGCGCCGAATCCCGAAAGGGAACCGGGGAACCACCACTTGGGGTGAATCGGGCGGATACCACCGTGGAAGCACGGCCGGTATACGCGCGTAGGAGACCTTCCTGCTCCGAACCCGTCAGCTAACCCGGTAGGCGAGAAGGAAGGAAAGGAGTACGCCCACGTGGCGTCCAACCGGCCTGCCCCCGCGGCCCCGTTCGCGCCGAAGCGCGAGACCGACACCTTCGGCTACGGCGGTCAGCGCACCGACGAGGGCCCGTTCCAGGAGTGGAACCCCACCGAGGAGTCCATCCGTCCCGTCCGTGGCCGGCATCGCGTCACCAAGCAGCGCGGCGGAGGTCTCGCCCGCAGCTCCACCGTCCTGGGTGTCGGCGTCATAGCCGCCGTGGGTGCCGGCGGCATGGCCAGCGCCCAGACCGGCAAGCCCCCGGTGTCCATCTCCGTCCCGGACCTGCCCTCGGTGGGTTCCCTCATCTCGGACGACGACACCCCCGAAGGTTCCGCCACCCCGCTCAGCAGCCTCGGCACCGCCACGACCGCCACCGAGCAGGGCAAGAGCACCTCCGGCGCCGGCGCGGGCGAGGCGCTGCGCGCCCGGATCATGGCCCAGGTCGAGCACCAGCAGGACCAGATCGAGACCAAGGCCGCCCAGGACGCCGCGGCCGCCGCCGAGAAGGCAGCCGCGGAAGCGGTCGCCAAGGCGGAGAGGGAAGCCAAGGCCAAGGCCGCCGCGGCCAAGGAGAAGGCGGAGGAGGAGGCCAGGAAGAAGGCCGAGGCCGAGCGTCTCGCCGCCCTGGCCAAGCAGTTCACGCTGCCGACCTCCTCGTACACCATCACCTCCAGCTTCGGCCAGGCCGGCGCCTACTGGTCCTCCGGCTACCACACGGGCCTGGACTTCGCCGCCCCCACGGGCACGCCGATCAAGGCCGTCCACAGCGGCACCATCACCGAGGCCGGCTGGAACGGCTCGTACGGCTACAAGACCGTCCTCACCCTCGATGACGGCACCGAGATCTGGTACGCGCACCAGTCCTCCATCGGCGTCAGCGTCGGCCAGAAGGTCAGCACGGGCGACGTCATCGGCCGTGTGGGCGCCACCGGCAACGTCACCGGTGCCCACCTTCACCTGGAGGTCCACTCCGGCGGCTCCGCGAGCGGCATCGACCCGATGGCGTGGCTGCGGGGCAAGGGACTGAACCCGTAAGCCGTACCCACCCGTTGAAGCACCGGCGGCCCTGACGACGACCCCCCGACGTCAGGGCTGCCGGATTTTCCGGCGTGTACGGCGGAGTAGGGGAATGGGCCGCTCCGGTAACGGCGTTGACGTGGAGCATGACTCATCTGCGTAAGCTCGGCCCTTCCGACCTCGAGGTGTTCCCACTCGCCCTCGGCGGCAACGTCTTCGGCTGGACCGCCGACGAGGACCAGTCGTTCGCCGTCCTCGACGCCTACACCGCCGCCGGCGGCAACTTCGTCGACACCGCCGACTCCTACTCGGCCTGGGTCGAGGGCAACCGGGGCGGTGAGTCCGAGACCGTGCTCGGCCATTGGCTGAAGTCCCGCGGCAACCGGGCGGACGTCGTCGTCGCCACCAAGGTCAGCCAGCACCCCGAGTTCCGCGGTCTGTCCGCCGCCACCATCAAGGCTGCCGCGGATGCCTCCCTGCGGCGCCTCGGTACCGACTACATCGACCTGTATTACACACACTTCGACCAGCCCGACGTGCCCGTCGAGGAGATCATCGGCGCGCTGGACACCCTTGTGAAGGCCGGGAAGGTGCGGCACATCGCCGCCTCCAACATCTCCGCCGAGCGGCTGCGGGCGTCCCTGGAGTTCTCCGAACGCGAGGGGCTCGCCCGGTACGTGGCGCTCCAGCCCCACTACAACCTGGTCTCCCGCGGCACCTACGAGGGCGAACTCCAGGACCTCGCCGAGCGGACCGGCCTGGCCGCGGTGCCGTACTTCGCGCTCGCGTCCGGCTTCCTCACGGGCAAGTACCGGCCCGGAGCGACGGTCGAGAGCGCCAGGGCGGGAGGTGCCGCCAAGCATCTGGAGACCGAGCGGGGGCGGCGGGTGCTCGACGCCCTCGACGAGATCGCCGCGGCGCACGGCGTGCCCGTGGCCACGGTGGCCTTGGCCTGGCTCGCCGCCCAGCCGACCGTGGCGGCGCCGATCGCCTCCGCGCGGACGGTGGAGCAGCTGCCCGCGCTGACCGGCGTCGGCGAGCTGACTCTCTCGGAGACCGAGGTCGGACGGCTCACCCAGGCCTCGGCCTGAATCGGGTCTGACTGCATCGGGTCTGACTGCATCGGGTCTGACTGCATCGGGCTGAGAAGGTCTGGCTCGGTCTGGTCCGGACGAGAGGTCTAGGAGCGGTACGGGTTGTACGCGGGGTACGGCGTCGGCTGCGGGCCGTACCCGTACACCCCGTACACCGGCCAGGGCGGGGCCGTCACCGGGACCGGAGGGGCGGTGATCCGCGCCGCGTGGTCCAGCGCGGGTCGGGCCACCTCCCGGCGCCGCCACAGCTCGCCGAGCAGTTCCCCCTCCCGTACGGCGAAGTCGGGCCCGGCACGCCCCCGCCGGGCGCGGTGTCGCAGGAACGCCAGGGACGTCGCGTACGCCTCGTACCGCGCCACCTCCCGCGCCGCCGCCTTCCCCACGTGACGGCGGGCGTACTGGCGGGCGATCCGCCGGGCCCGCATCGAGCCCAGCGCGTACGGCTCGGCGGGGGTCAGCCAGCCGGCCACGGCGTAGGCGGGCAGCTCCGCCCGTACGGTCTTCAGCTCCCGCTGCCGGGTCCAGATCACCAGCCACGTCAGCAACCCGAAGATGGGCACCATGAACGCCGCGTACACGGCGAAGAACCCGTACTCGCCGAAGGCCGAGGAGCCGTTCCACATCGCGTGCATGCCCATCGCGAGCAGCAGGCCGCCGAGCGGGAAGACGACGCGGCGCAGCGGCCGGCGGTCCGCCGAGAGCGCGGCGATGCCGAAACCGATGCCCGACAGGACCGTGAACAGCGGGTGCGCGAACGGCGACATGACGATGCGCACGAAGAAGGTCGCCGCCGTGACCGAGGCGATGCCGGAACCGCCGGTGAGCTGGTCGGTGCCGAAGGCCGTGCCCAGGTAGAGGATGTTCTCCGTGAAGGCGAAGCCGGTCGCCGTCACGCCGGCTATGACGACCCCGTCGACGATGCCGGTGAAGTCACGGCGCCGGAAGAGGAAGACCAGGAGGACGGCCGCCGCCTTGGCCGACTCCTCGACCACCGGGGCTATCACCGTCGCGCCCAGGGTGTCCGCGCTGGACGGGTCCGCCGTCGCCGTCGCTATCCATCTCGTCGCGAAGCTGTTGGCGACGATCGCTATCAGCGCCGCCGCGCAGGCGCCCCAGGCGAAGCAGAACAGCAGGTTCCGCCAGGGGCCGGGCTCCACGCGGTCCAGCCAGCGGAACGCGGCGATCAGCAGGGGCACCGGCAGGACGGCCAGCCCCAGCCCGACCAGGAATCCCTCCGTGCCGGTCTCCTCGCGGACCAGGGCGAGGATGACCAGGCCGGATATCGCGAGGAGCGTGCTCAGCGCGCCGTAGCGCACCCAGGCGCGCTGCCACCAGTGGGCGTGCCGCAGGGAGCCGGCCGTGCCCGGGCCGGTGAGGGGTGTGCCCTCGGCGGGACCGCTGGGATACGACGGGTGTGGGGGGCTGGTGGCCACGGCATCGACCCTAACGACGGTTGGGCGCTGTCCGCAGGCGGAAGAGGTGCCAGGGGTGGTCAGGCGCCGGCGGGGGGCTGGTCCACGTGCTGTACGCGGCGGAAGAGGAGGTCGTTCACGACATGTCCCTTGTCCAGTCCCTGGCCCTCGAAACGGGTCAGCGGACGGAAGTCGGGACGCGGCGCGAAACCGCCGTCCGCCTGCGTGTTCTCGAAGTCGGGGTGAGCGGTGAGGACGTCGAGCATCTGCTCGGCGTACGGCTCCCAGTCGGTGGCGCAGTGGACGAGCGCGCCCGGCCCGAGCCGGGTGGCTGCCAGGGTGAGGAAGTCGGGCTGGATGATCCTGCGCTTGTGGTGCCGCTTCTTCGGCCAGGGGTCGGGGAAGTAGACGCGCAGGCCACTGAGGGAGTCCGGGGCGAGCATCTCGCGCAGGAGGATGATCGCGTCACCGTTGCCGACCCGGATGTTGGACAGGCCGTTGCTGTCGGCGAGGTTGAGCAGATTGCCCTGGCCGGGGGTGTGGACGTCGACGGCGAGGATGTTGGTGTCGGGGTCGGCGGCGGCCATCTGGGCGGTGGCCTCGCCCATGCCGAAGCCGATCTCCAGGACGACGGGGTTGTCGTTGCCGAACAGCTCGGGCAGGTCGAGGGTGCGGCTGCCGTCGATGTCGAGACCCCACTTGGGCCACAGCCGCTGTAGCGCGTCCGCCTGACCTGCGGTGACACGGCTTCGCCGCGGCTGGAAACTGCGGATCCGCCGCTCGAAGTGCGACCCGGCGGGGTCGGCCTTGGGCCCGTCGGGAAAGCGCGGCTCTCCCTTGGCCCGGGTACGCCGGACGGAGACACCGGGGGTGTGCGGGTGCGGGTTCGGGGCTTCGGGGGTGTTTGCGGAGTCAGACACAGTGCCCCTGATTTTACGGCTGAGGTGCTTCGCCTGCGCCGGGTGGTGGGTCGGGGCCGCGCCGGGGGGTGTCCGTCCTCGGAACGGCGCGATGGGGCGTCATACCGACTGACTGGCGTTGACGCGCCAACCGCTGCGGGCGGACACCCCCCGGCAC